>CALAJP010000257.1 GCA_937922815.1 uncultured Saprospiraceae bacterium | reverse complement strand
TCGTAGATTGATTATCCACGAATCAATTTATAATGAAGTAAAGGAAAAAATGGTAAAAGCCTATGCCCAATTAAAGATAGGAAACCCTCTTGACCAGTCTAACCATGTAGGTCCATTGATTGATAAAGATTCTGTTCGAGGGTATTTAAACACCATTTCTGAAATAAGCAAACAAGGCGGTTCTATGTTAGTAGAAGGAGGTATCTTAGAGGGTAAAGGGTACGAAAGTGGTTGTTATGTCAAACCTTGTATTGCTGAAATTTCTCATGAAGCTGAAATTGTTAAAACAGAAACATTTGCACCTATTCTTTATTTACTAAAATATATGGATTTAGATACTGCAATAGAAATTCAAAACAATGTCCCTCAAGGCTTATCTTCGGCCATCATGACGACTAACATCCTGGAAGCAGAACAATTTTTGTCTACGGCAGGGTCTGATTGCGGAATTGCCAACGTAAATATAGGAACTTCTGGTGCAGAAATAGGGGGTGCTTTTGGAGGAGAAAAAGAAACGGGTGGAGGTAGAGAGTCTGGTTCTGACGCTTGGAAAGCTTATATGAGACGACAAACGAACACCATAAATTATAGTAGCTCTGTTCCTCTTGCTCAGGGAATTAAGTTTGATTTGTAGGGAGTAGGTTTTAAGTAAAATGTTTCCTTCTTTTATTTTTATGCTGTAATGCCAAAATAATATTACGGCATAAAAATAAAGGGTCTATTGGGTTTCTTAAACCAAAACGTATTCTTCAAAAATGGTCAGAAAATGTTACGGTAGATATTGCTGAAAATGGAGAAGTAGGTTTAGAAAAATTCAGAGAATATAATTACGATTTAATTCTTATGGATTTACAAATGCCTATAATGAATGGTTTTGATTGTACACAACATATCCGTAAAATATCGGAAGTGCCTATTATTTGGATTGACCGCTTCATTTAACCTCCTTTCTCTTTTAATATTCTTACATATCAAATGCTGAAAAATAGAAAACTGTTTACTTCCTAAACTTAAAACATAAATTCAAACTAGCAATCAAAAGAATCAATGCCATACCTTGATGAATAGCACCCCAGACTACAGGCACACTACCGATACAATTGATAACCGTCATGACACCCAAAATAAATTGGATGATGATACAAGCAAGTAATAATTTGATAGGAGATTTTAGGTTTTCTTCTGAAGAATCCTTGGTTTTGATGAATAAAAACACTCCAATAGCAGTAAGAATATAAGCCAAACTTCGATGAAACATTTGAACCACTCCTTTGATAAAACGATTGGGTTCGTAGTCAATTACAGCATTAAGATTGATTTGTGAAGTTTCGGATAGAGCAGCCAACATATTTTCGCCTTTGATGAAAAAAGGAAAATATGGATGTAATAATCCTGCTCTCATTCCTGCCATCAATCCACCCCAAAGAATTTGGAACATGAGTAAAACAAAGAAAATCCATGCCCATTTTTTCAAGCTTGGATATTCATGTTGAATAGGGTTTACTTTTCCTCGAACTAATAAAAAAGTCCAAAAAATATAAGCAAATAATACCGTTGCAATACCTAAATGCATCACTAATTTATAAGCAGATACCCAAGTTCTGGAATCATCATTAAGTCCACTGGCTACCATTATCCAACCAAAAACTCCAGCCAATCCTGCTAACAAAAACATGATTGCTAACCTGACTAATAATTTCTTCGAAATCCATTTTTTTATCATGAAGAATGTCAATGGAATTATAAAAACAAAACCCATCATTCTTGCCCAAAAACGGTGAAACCATTCCCAAAAGTATATAAATTTGAATTCAGACAGCGTCATATCTGCATGCAAAGACTTAAACTGTTGATAGGCATGCGTCTTGTATTTTTCAAAGGCCTCTTTCCACGCATCCTCACCAATGGGAGGTAAAGTCCCTTTGATAACTTCCCATTCGGTAATAGATAGACCAGAATCCGTCAAACGAGTAATTCCACCGATTATAACTTGTACAAAAACAAGAATTAATCCTGCAATAAGCCAATTCGAAACGATTCGAGGAGCTGAATAAGGATTGTTAGATGATTTTTGATCTAAAATGGTTTGCATGAAGTAAAGTTTATAAAATTTGAGCACAAAAATAGGACTAAATTTTACATTTTATTTCATGGTTTTGTCAATCTTATTTCCATTCAAAAGTTTCGATGATCTGCATGATTTCTTTTTTCATAAACTCCGCAACTGGAGCGATTGAATCAGCACGTACTTTTGAATTAAAATATAACGAACCCCTAAAAAAATGGTCGGTACTGTCTGTAAGGTAAAACTGAAAATTGGAAGCTACACTACCTTCGACATCAAAAACAACTCCGTTGACCCCATTTTCTTTCTGAATTAAATATTCATTGATATAATCAGCTTTGATATTATGCTTAGAAATGAGTTCGTAAGAATCATTAATCAAATCATCTAAAGGGTCTTTTTTTGAAACAGGAATAAATGAACAGTGAATCTTGCAGTTAAGAGCCGTTAACTCCATATCAAACCAACAATCGTGTTTGGGTTTGCCGTCAAAGAAGAA
>CALAJP010000256.1 GCA_937922815.1 uncultured Saprospiraceae bacterium | reverse complement strand
TAAAAAACGTTTATTCTCAAGAGTTGCCACAATCGGGTTATTATATTTTAGATTCCATTTATATGAAAACGGAGGCAAGTATTTCGAATAATGAAGATGGTAAAAATTCTTATTTCTATCTTGATATGGAAAAGGGTGCACTTACTACTTTTAAATACCCAAACAATCAGATTGACAGTCTAGACATTGAAAAGCAATCTTTTAGGGAGAGTTTATTTTCCCATGCTCCTCGATTAATTTGGAAAGATAAAAATCGATTTGCCATAGAAATAAGTGATACCATAATTAGCAAACCTGTCTATATATATTCTGAATTAAAAAAAGTGACTAAAAACCATCCTTTTATCGAAAAAATAAAACTACACTTTGCTCAAAAAGAAAAGGAAAGGCTGGCTGAAAATACTGAATTTAAAAACTATTTCCTAAGACCAACAACAAAAGAACCTATCGGCTATCCAAACCCAATTCCAGATACAAAATTTGGATTAACGGATTATGGAATTTCTCTGCCATTATCAAAAGTGGAAAGAAAAGGGTATTTAGAACGAAGTTTTAGTTATCAAATGAGCAATTTTATTAACGATAGTATAATAATAGAAAAGGATATTAAATCGTACGGTACTTATGCATTCAAATCGAATTCTAATTATGGTAATGGGCTAAATCTTGTAATTCTTGAGACAAAAACACCTTTTACCTTTCAACAATTGATAAAGAAACTTGATTTTGAAGAGTTTAACGTCGTTTTTAAAAACGATAGTACCATTTTAGTTCGTGACAATAAAGAGCAATTCTACTTCTTTGCTGTGAAAAAGTTAAGCGATACTGCAGTTGTTTTAGGAAAAGGAATTGCCCAAACAATTGAATATTCAAAAAAACAGTATGAAATTTTTTCTTCCATTGATTTTATAGATAAAGTGCAAAGTAAGCCTTTGGTTGATCTTTTTGCGGAGAATATAGAAAAGGAAGTCGATAGTACTTTTAATGAGGTTATTAACCAAGAATTAAAAGAAAAACTACAACCCGATGAATTTATGCGCGCTCCATCAAGATATGGAGAAACTATTATGGGATTAGACGGCGGTTTTCATATGATATTTAATGTTAGAACGTCTAAACCTTCAGCTATTATTAAAAAACTAAAAAAACAACACAGTACGAATAAGCTGATTATTGAGAAACCAAATTGTTTGGTATTTAACAACAAATCCAATTTCAATATTTATGTGCTAAAACCATACGGAGACTTTACCGTTACCTTAGAATTACAACAAGATAGCGCTATGCGCCGAATCCGTAATTCATTTGAAGAAGCATCCAAGTTTTATAAAAATGCTACTGCCATTACCCTAAATCAATACCCTATTATTGAAGAGTTGAAACCTTTTCTCAATTCATTTAAAACGGCATGGGCAATTTATCATAAGAAAAACCTATTTAAGGTTAGAAATATCAGCGACCAATTTGCGATACTTTCAATCCAAGGCAAGTTTATACTGCCTTTTGAATACAAAGAGATTCGTTACTCCAAAGATGCTAAAGGTTTTTATGTTCGTGATTTTGACGATAGAAAGGGATGGGTGAGTGAAGACGGTAAAACGGTCGTTGAACCTCAGTTTCATAGTCTTGTAAAATTACAAAACACGCCTTTTGTGCATGTTTACAATAACGATGGAGACGAAGGTATTTTAGACGTCTATTCTAAAGAATATATTATCTCGATAAGAGATTGCGATATAGATCACTACGAAAAACAAGAACGTTTTTTGATTAACGTAGCTTATAAGCACGAATATTTAGCCAATTATAAAGGCGAAATTAAAGGGCCTTATCAGAAGATTAAAATCGAAAATGGAGTGTTTGTTGGTATTAATAATGACATAAAAGAGGAGATAGTTTTTGATTAAAGGGTTTTATGTCTAATTGTAAGAAGATTTGCCTTTATTAATGTTTTTAATGGTGGTTTTGAACTGAACATGTAGATTTGGTGATAATAGATATTTATGATTATAATAAAGCATGTAAGTAATTAGCCGTATCTTTCAACCCATTCCTTCTAAAACAATCCAAAACATCATACTCATCCAAATTGGGATTTCTTCTATTCAAAACCAGTTTTCTGAAAGAGTTAATAGCTACAGTTGGGTTCAGGTCAATAGTATCAGTTAAAAAGTCATCAGCGTTTTTAGCAGAAAGACCAAATGTGGAAAGATATTTAGATGGAAAGTCCTTCAGGTTATTTGTTACAATAATATTGGCATTAGTTTTTATTGCAGCTGCTAAAACATGGCAATCTTTCTCGTCTGGTAAAGATAGTCCTTCTATTAATACTTCATAATTATTAACCATAGCATCAGGAAAAGCTAAATTAGCCCAGCCAATCCTTTTCTTTATTTCTTTTTCTTGAATATTATTCCTTCTCATAACATCTTCCCATTCATCGAAAATGTGTTTACTCCATTTAATGGTATATAAATCATCATGAGCAAACCAAAAAAGTAAATCTCGAATTTCTATTGGAATAATCACATTAGTATCAAGAACACATTTATAGCGGATACTATGAATCATACAAGCCTGATTTTTCGTCTTCGTCCATTATTTTTATTAAAAACTCTTTTTGTTTAGCTTTCATTCTTGTTTTATAGTCCATTACATCCTCAAATTTCACTCTTCTATGCTTGCCAATCTTTGTATACTCCATCTCTCCATCTTCAAGCAATTTCACAAGGTGAGGACGTGAACAACCTAATAAATCAGCAGCAGCCTGAGTAGTCATTTCTGTAGAAATCGGAACTATAGAAATGGGTTTTCCTTTACTTGTAACTTCCAATATTTTAGCCAATAGTTTTAGTGAATTCAATGGAATTCTAATCTTTTCATTAGTTTCTTCAATTTCTATTTCTGGAGTATCTTTTCGAATATTTTCCAACACATCAGATAATGCAAGAAATGATTCCATCGCAATTTTTTGTTCCTCTTTCGAAGGCTTAGTGATATTTTCTAATTGTTCCATCATATTAATTATTTATGCTAAAAATAAATATAATCGAAATAAACGAAAAGAGCAAGGTTTGGGGAAATTAATTTTACACATTTTTGCTAGGTTTTGGATTGACTAAACTGCGTTTTAATAAAGTTAAGGTTTTACTATGCATGTTATTCAATCTTGCCATTATCAGAGATCGAAAAATAATATTTTGTATTTTTGTGATACTCTAAAACGTCTTGCATAAATGCTGATGTTATTTCAATTACTTTTTCATTATCTTCTCCACATACAAATGCATAGCAATCAACTACATTATCATGCTTGAAATGAATATGTTTTTTTAGTCTAACTGAATTTCTGAACCTATCATGTAATTTGCAATCTCCTTTAAATGTAGGGTCATAAGTCCAGTATACAACAAACCCAAATTTATTTAAGTCAGAGTTACTCAGTTTATCACTTATCATGATTGGATGAATAATTTGTATATCAACCCATTGTTCTTTATTAATATCAATCTGAAAAGCATGATTTCTCTCCTTAAACAATTCACTTGTTTTGCTTAAAACATTTCTTAATTCAGAAATTTCAAACCTTTCTACATTTTTATGTTGTTTCTCAAATTGCTTTTTTGAGTAAAAATCAAAAATTCTTTTTCTTAGACCTTCATTTGGTGGTTGCAAAAGTATCTGACCATCGACATATACTTTTTTTGAAACTAACCTTAATATTAATTCATTCATTCTACGAGTTGTTTTGAATAATGTCTAACTTATTTTACTCCTCACAAATTACAAAATTATCACTCATTCTCAATGTAACATAGAAACATTACAAATGATGCCTTATCTCCAAACTAAATAAACCGAATATAAAAACACATTATTTCCTAAAAAATCAACTCTAACGAACCAGTAAAACGTTCCAAAGCAATTAGATTCTTTCTTTATGGTTTACTCGGTATTTTTTTCATATTTTTGCCCTTTATTTTGAGTAAGTAAACCAAAAGGCATGATTAACGCAGCGGGTATATTTGTTAAATACGGCGATAGAGTTTTATTGAATAAAGTGGATTTGAGCATTTCACCGGGCGAAAGCATTGGTTTAGTGGGTAGAAATGGAGCTGGAAAATCGACGTTATTAAAAATTTTAGCAAAAGAAAATGCCCCTCATGCAGGAAATGTTGCATATCCCAAAGAGGCAACTATCGGTTTTTTGCATCAGGATTTAGAAATTCCAAAAGACAAAACAGTAAGAGAAGAAGCGGCTTCTGCTTTTAAAGAAATTCAAGATTTAGAAAATAGGTTGGATGAAATCACCAAGATTTTAGAAACCACAACTGATTATGAATCTGAATCTTATTTCAAATTGCTTGAAGAAATGGATGACATCAATACTCGATTGGGATTATTGGGATCATCGGATCAAGATGCAGCAATCGAAAAAATTCTAAAAGGCTTAGGATTCAAACAAGAAGATTTTGATAAATCTATCGGTACATTTAGTGGAGGATGGCAAATGCGTGTAATCCTTGCTCAAATGTTATTGCAAGTGCCTGATTATTTGCTGCTGGATGAGCCTACCAATCACCTTGATATTGAATCTATCGTTTGGTTGGAAAGTTATTTAAAGACTTACAAAGGAGCGATTATCGTGATTTCGCATGATAAACAATTTTTGGATCAAGTAACCAAAAGAACCATTGAGGTTGAAATGGGAAAAATCCATGATTATAAATACCCTTATTCTCGTTACTTGGTCGAAAGAGAGGAACGAATGGGAAAAATTGAAGCGGCTTATGAAAATCAACAAAAATTAATTGCTCAAAGAGAAAAAACCATCAATCGTTTCATGGCTAAGGCTACCAAAACAAAGATGGCTCAATCGATGAAAAAGCAATTAGACAAAATCGAACGTATCGAACTCGATGTGCGTGATGATAGAGCCATGAAAATTCAATTCCAACCTGCTCCACGTTCAGGTCAGGTAACCATAGAAGGTAAGGGAATCATCAAAAATTATGGAAAAAAAGAGGTCTTGCAGAAGATTGATTTTCAAATAGAACGTGGTCAAAGAATCGCTTTTGTGGGTCAAAATGGTATGGGAAAATCAACTCTTGCCAAAATTTTGGTCAACGAAATTCAAGCTACTGGAGGAGAAATTATTCCAGGCCATAACCTGAAAATAGGTTACTATGCCCAAGACCAATCCGAAGCGATGGTTGGTAGTGAAACGGTTTTAGAAACGATTGAGAACCAGGCCAATGAAAAAACACGTCCTATTGTTAGAAAGATTCTAGGGGCATTTATGTTTTCTGGTGAAGATGTGGAAAAGAAAGTATCTGTACTATCGGGAGGAGAAAGAGCAAGATTGGCTTTGGCTTGTTTGCTATTAGAACCTGTGAATTTATTGGTACTCGATGAGCCGACAAACCATTTGGATATTCCTGCAAAAAATGTATTAAAAGAAGCCATAAACAATTATGACGGAGCACTAATTGTCGTTTCGCATGATAGAGATTTCTTGGAAGGGTTAACACACAATATTCTTGAATTTAGAAACAAGCAAACTTTTACTCATATCGGAGACATAAACGATTTCTTAGAGAAACGTGCCGTAGAAAACATGAGAGAGCTCGAAAAAACAGATAAGAAAAAAGTCGTTGTAGAAACGAAAAAAGAGGTTGACCATGATGCTATTCATAGTACCAAAAAGAAAATCAAAAATTTAGAGAATAAAATAGAGAAAACAGAAAAAGAGATTGAAAAATTGGAATTGGAAATGGCGGATCCTTCTTTTTACCAATCTGCTGATTCTAATAAAAAAATAGAGTCTTTAAAGCAAAAGAAAGCTGATTTGGATCAATATACTGAACAATGGGAAGAAGAAGTTGAAAAACTAGAAAGTTTAGAATCTTAATAAAAATTTGGTAAATCAGCCGCTTTATAGTTTATAAACCTATATATCCCACTATTTTGATAGGTTTTATTCTATTGTTAATTATCTTGGCAAGTTAAAAAATTCGTTATAACTTGCAGTACATTCGATATTAATTGAATTTGATTGTTGACATTATGTTGAAGTCATATTATTTAATTAATAGATTTAAAATTGCCTAATATTTAGTACTTTATATCCATGAGAAGAATATTTTTTGACAGTGCAGCAAGCACACAAATTGCTCCAGAAGTTGTTAAGGTAATGACTTCTGCTATGTTGAATTTACATGCAAATCCGTCTTCAATCCATAATGAGGGGAGAAGATGTAGGGCTGCCATTGAAAAAGCTAGAAAAAGTATTGCTACTGAAATCGGTGCTTCTATTGGAGAAATATTTTTCACTTCGGGTGGTACTGAATCTAATAATATGGCAATTAAATGTGCCGTAAGAGATTTGGGCGTTAAACATATCATTACTTCATGTGTAGAGCATCATTGTGTGCTGAATGCTGTAAAAGCAGCGGCAAGAGACTATGGCGTATCTATTGATAGAGTTTCTGTAAACCAATATGGAGAAATCAATATGGAAGAGCTAGAAACTTTATTAAAAAGTAAAACAGAACCTACTCTAGTTACCATTATGCATGCTAATAATGAGGTGGGTTGTATTAACGATATCGTCAAAATTGGTAACCTTTGTAGAGCTAATAACGCCTATTTCCATTCGGACACCGTTCAGACGGTAGGACATTACCCAATTAATGTTGATGAATTGCCTGTTGATTTTATTTCTGGAGCAGGTCATAAATTCCATGGACCTAATGGAATTGGTTTTTTATGGATTAATTCCGAAAGAACCATCAACCCATTAATAGATGGAGGTGCTCAAGAAAGAAATATGCGTGCTGGTACTGAAAATATTTACGGTATTTTGGGTATGGCGAAAGCCTTAGAAATGGCTAATGAAAATTACGAGACTCACAAAGCATATATCTTAAACTTGAAAGACACTTTGAGAAGTGAATTACAAAATAGAATTCCGGGGATTAGCTTTAATGAAAACCCAGACAAAGAGCATCTTTATACGGTATTGAATGTATCTTTCCCTCCACATCCCAAATCAGATTTATTGATTTTGAATATGGATATTCATGGCATCGCTGCTTCTGGTGGAAGTGCTTGTAGTAGTGGAGCTGCTAAGGGTTCGCATGTAATTGCTGCCTTGGGTGGAGATCCTTGTCGTACGGCTGTACGGTTTTCTTTTTCGCATATGAATACGTTGGAAGAAGTAGTTTATGTAGCCAAAACGTTAGAGGCTATTTATGTTCCGAGAACGGTAAATGCATAAATGCAACTTTGAAAGATGAATTTCTATGCTGTTATCAATAATTATTTTATTTTTGTAATTGTATAGAAATTTACTTTCTCCTAGGGGTGCTTATTTTATTAAAAATAGGCTGAGATTATACCCATATACCTGATCTGGATAATGCCAGCGTAGGAAAATATATTGGGCTTTTTATTTTATTAAAAAGCTTTTCTGTAGAGTCCCCTTCTATAGAAAATCGCATTTTCATTATAATTATGAAATCGTTTTTTTCAATTCTATTTCTTGTAGCAAGTAATATTGCTTTTTCTCAATTTCAAACCAAAATTCTTATCCTCGATTATGAGGAAAAACCATTAGAAAACATTCAAGTTTTCTATAAAGGAAATTACATTTTTACGGACAAAAATGGAGAAACTTCTGTGAGTAGTGCCGTTCAACGAGATTCGGTTATTATTTCCTATTTAGGCTCTGATACGGAATATCATTTTATTGATTTCACTAAGAATACGAACCAAATAATACTACAAAACAACACCGTATTATTAGAAGAACTAACGGTTCGTGGGTTTAAAGTGGATAAATCGGATCCTTTTACATTTTCAGAATTTGATAAAGAAGAAATTTCGGAAAAACTGACTACTCAGGATATTCCCATGTTATTGCAAAAACTACCCAATGTACTTGCTCATAGTGATGCGGGTAACGGAATGGGCTATACCTACATGAGAATTAGAGGTAGCGACCAAACAAGAATTAACGTTACCGTCAACGGTATTCCGATTAATGATTCAGAATCCCATGGCGTATTCTGGGTAAATATGCCAGATATCGCCTCTTCTGCTTCGCATATTCAAGTGCAGAGAGGAGTGGGAACCAGCACGAATGGGGCTGGAGCTTTTGGGGCTTCGGTGAATATTAAGACATCAGATATTGCAGAAAAACCATTCGCTCGGTTGAGTAATTTTGGAGGTTCTTTTGCTAGTCGAAAATATAGTTTGGTATTAGGAACAGGCTTAATGAAAAATAACTTTGCCTTTGAAGGAAGATATTCCCAACTCGAATCCGATGGGTACGTAGATAGAGCAGGAGTAAAACTAAATAGTTTTTATCTTTCGGGTACTTATGCTACTAAAAATACGGTTCTTAAAGCTATTGTTTTTGGTGGAGATGAAATTACGAATCAATCTTGGTATGGAGTTCCTGAAGCTTTATTGAGAAATGATAGACAAGGGTTGGCAAATCATTACCAAAATAATTTGGGGAGTATTTATAAAACAAAACAAGATTCTACGAATTTATTTTCTTCGGACAGAAGGTTTAATTATTATACTTACGATAACCAAGTTGATGATTATGGTCAAGATCATTTTCAGCTGCATTGGTCACAAAATATAAACGAGAATTTACGTTTTACTTCGGCATTGCATTGGACAATAGGAGGCGGGTATTTCGAAGAGTATAGGACTGATGATTCGTTTGAAGATTACGGACTTAGTGATTTTCAACTTGGTCAGAATGTTATTTCAGAATCTGATTTTATACGCAGACGGGCATTGGATAATGATTTTTATGGAGGAACATTAAATATTTTTTATCAAAAAGATAAGCATGACTTCCAGTTAGGTGGAGCTGTTAACCAATACAAAGGAGATCATTTTGGTAATATTATTTGGGCAGAAAATAATGCCCATTTTCCTCAGAATTATGAATATTATTTTAGCGATGCTACTAAAAATGATGGTAATATTTATTTGAAATATACTACGCAGTGGAATGAAAAAATATCAACATTAATAGATTTGCAATATAGAAATATTACGTATCAGACAGCAGGCGTTGATAATGATTTAGTTGTTTTTGACCATGATTTAAAATGGAGTTTCTTTAATCCTAAAGTTGGGGTGAATTACCTTTTATCAAATAATACCTCAATTTATTCGTCATTGGCGAGAGGAAATAGAGAGCCTGTTCGTTCAGATATTATTGATAATGCGGAATTGCCAAAAGCAGAAGAATTATTAAATTTTGAATTGGGCTTTCGTTTAGACAAACAGAATTGGAGTTTGGATGGGAATGTTTATTTGATGAATTATAAAAACCAATTAGTTCCTACGGGAGAATTAAATGATGTAGGTGCAGCCATTCGAACTAATGTAGATAAAAGTTTTAGACGAGGAATTGAAATTAGTAGTTCTTATGGTATAAATAAAAACTTATTTCTATCTGGAAACTTTAGCATTAATGAAAATAAGATTACGGATTTTAATGATATTCTTTATGACTATACCAACGGATTTGATGTTATTTCTACTCGATTAGAAGATACAGACATTGCTCTTTCGCCACGTTTTACGGGACAAATGGCGTTACAATTAGTCGATTGGAATAATTTTTCAGTCGATTGGTCTCATAATTATGTGGGAAAACAATTCTTAGACAATACGAGTAACCAAGACCGAATGATAGATTCTTATTATACTTCTAACGTTGCTCTTTCTTGGCATTCGAAACCGACGAGTATTTTTAAAAATATAAATATTCAGCTTCATTTAAATAATATTTGGAATACCGAATATGAGGCATTTGGATATACTTATAGTTACCGTTTTGGTGAAACGATTACGGAGAATTTCTATTATCCTCAGGCTACTTTTAATTGGATGCTGGGAGTGATAGTGGATTTTTAAAAAACAAAAACTTGATATTAAAAAGAAAGCCCTCTATTTGATCAAATAGAGGGCTTTAAATATTATTTTATAGAATTATTATCTAGTTATCTGCTTTAATCTCAGCATCTTCAATTCCGTGTGTTAATCTAATCAATGGTTTTAGCATTAATAAAACAATACCACCAGCAATACAGCATACAATAACTATCGCTGTAAAAATGAATTTTTCTCCAGCTTCAGAACTATATTCTCCAATTGTACCTGCTACTTTATTACCGATACCAGTAGCAGCGAAATAAGCTCCCATCATTAATGAAGCATATTTCAAAGGAGCTAATTTAGTTATAAATGATAAAGCAACGGGAGAAGCACACAACTCACCTACGGTATGGAACAAATAAGCCAACACTAACCAATACATCGCAGATGAGCCACTATTCTCAAATTCAATAGCAGCAAAACGCATAAACAAGAATCCAAGTCCCATTATAATTACTCCGATTGCCATCGTAAATAATGAGGAACGAACTTTTCCTTGTTGTTTTAGTTTATACCAAATACCAGCTACAACAGTACCTAATGTAATAATGAAAAATGCGTTAACCGATTGGAACCATGCAGCAGGAATTTCAAAACCTCCTAACATTCTGTCTGTTTTCTTTTCAGCGTATAGATTCATTAAACCACCCGCTTGTTCAAACGCTCCCCAAAAAATGATGATTAATAAAAATGCTAATAACATTACTTTGATTCGGTCTTTTTCAATATTGGTCAAAGGCTTATCCGCAAGTGCTTTGGTTTCTGCATTATCACCAACAAAATCACCAACTCCCGTTAAATGTTTTTGACCGAGCATAAATACTAATTGTCCTAATACCATTCCGATTCCAGCTAATCCAAAACCTGCATGCCATCCGTAATTCTGTGCAACAGAACCAACTAATATACCTGCAAGTAAAGCCCCAACATTAATACCGATATAAAAAATGGTAAACCCTTTGTCTCTTCTGCCATCTCCTTGCTTATACAGGCCACCGACCATAGTAGATATGTTGGGTTTTAATAGGCCTACACCTGCAATAATAAATCCAAGACCAGTATAAAACGGAACTAATCCTTCAATTGCCAAAACTCCGTGTCCAATACAGAGTAATATTCCTCCAAATAACACTGATTTCTTTTGCCCAATGAGTTTGTCTGCAATGATACCACCAGGAATACTTGCCAAGTAAACTAACATAGTATAGGTTCCATAAAGAGCCAATGCTTCTTTTTCGGTCCACCCAAAACCCGGATTCGTTGCATCGCTTATGTTCGCAGTTAAAAACAAAACTAATAAAGCTCTCATTCCATAATACGAAAAACGTTCCCACATTTCAGTAAAGAATAAAACGTATAGTCCCATAGGGTGACCAAATAGTTGGGGTTGGTCTTTGAATGCATCAGTGTTTATCGAAGTATTACTCATAAATTATTTGTATTTGTGATAAAATTGTCTGTGCAATTTAGTTAAAATCATTAACTTTTTGAAATCCTTTTTTCGGTTAGAATATTATAGCCTAATCCAATCATGATTACAAGCATACTTAATACTTGTATTTTGGTAATCTGTTCACCTAAAAATAATAAACCTAAAATTCCCGTAAAGATAGGAATGAGGTAGTAAATAATAGCCGCATTATTGGTGCCAATCATCTCTATCGCTTGGTTCCATAAATAATAACAAATTAGAGAACAGAACATACCGATATATAGAAAGGGAAGTAGAATATCAGGTTGGAATATATTGGTAGGCTGAATAGAAAATTCCCAAACAAAGAAAGGAACTAATAGAATAACACCGATTAAGAAAGTTACAAACAAGAGTTCGTTGACTGATATGGATGGAGGTTTGTTTTTTAATAATATAGTATAAATGGAAAATGTGATGGCAGAGATAATCATCCATAAATCCCCAATATTGTAGTCAATATTTAAAAGCTGAGAAAGATTTCCTTTGCTAATTAAAAATATAACCCCAAAAAGAATAACGAAAATACTAATTAACTGATGTCTTGCAATGCTGGTTTTTAAAAAAATGCTCGAAAATACTAAAATAAAAATAGGAGAGGACAATGAAATAAGAGACATATTGAAACTGCTCGTACTATGACCTGCGATATAAATGAGCGTATTAAATAGGCTAATTCCCAAAAAAGAAACGATTAAGATATATTTCCAATGAGGAAGATAATTCCGCCAATTTCTCAAAAACAGCTTTAGTCCAAAGGGCAAGAATAGAATTAGGGCAATCGTCCATCTAGACATGGCTATGGTTACAGGAGGAACTTGGTCTGCCAAGCCTTTGGAAACAATAAAATTGCCAGACCAAAATGCAGTTGCTAAAAATACATATATATAGCCGAGGTATGGATGTTTTTGATTGGATTCCATTCGTGAATTTTTTCAATAAAAAAAGCCTTTCTGAAAGATAGTATAAATATCCAGAAAGGCTTAGTTTTATTTGAACGGCAAAGCGTTTATTTTAATAGACTCAACGCAGCTTTAATTCTTTTGATGGCTTCAGTTAATTGCTCTTCAGAAGCAGCATACGAAATTCTGAAACAGTTCTCGTCACCAAAAGCAACACCTGTTACTACAGCAACGAAAGATTTTTCAAGAATATAAGTACACAAATGCGTAGCATCTTTGATTGTCGTTTCTCCATCAGATTTACCAAAATAGTAAGAAACATCAGGGAAAACATAGAATGCACCGGTAGGATTATTTACTTTCAAACCAGGAATCGTATTCAAACCATCGATAACCAATTTCTTTCTTTTCTCGAAAGTATTTCTCATTTCTGTTGTCGGGCTCATGTCCGCAGTTAATGCAAAAGCAGCAGCTTCTTGAGAGAAAGCATTTGCACCAGAAGTAATTTGACCTTGAATTTTTTCACAAGCTTTTGCAATTGCAGCAGGAGCAGCCATATATCCTAATCTCCACCCTGTCATGGCAAAACCTTTAGCGAAACCATTAACGGTACAAACTTGGTCTTTTACAGAATCTAAAGAACCAATACTGAAGTGTTTTTCTCCAAAATTGATATATTCGTAGATTTCATCAGAAATGATAGCAATTCCTGTTCCTGCTAACACATCAGCAATAGCCGTTAATTCTTCTTTTGAATAAACAGAACCTGTTGGATTACAAGGAGAAGAGAAAATTACAAACTTCGTTTTTGGAGTAATTGCATTTTTAATTTCATCAGCTGAAACTTTGAAATCTCTTTCAATTCCTGCCTTCAAAATAACGGGTACACCACCAGCCAATTTAATCAATGCTTCGTAAGAAACCCAATATGGTGCAAGAACGATAGCTTCGTCTCCTTCGTTTAATAACGATAGACATAAATTAGCGATAGATTGTTTTGCACCGTTAGAAACCACAATTTGGTTCAACTCGGCATCAATATTATTATCACGTTTAAATTTTGTTTTGACAGCATTTTTTAGACTTGCCAATCCAGATACAGGCGTATATTTAGTAATACCTGCGTCTAATGCTTTCTTAGCAGCTTCTTTAATATGGTCAGGTGTGTCAAAGTCAGGTTCTCCCAAACTTAAACTAATCACATCGTGTCCTTGATTTTTTAATTCACGTGCCTTTTGTGCCGTAGCAATAGTGGCACTAGGTTGCATACTTAAAACTCTTTCAGAAAGAGTAACTTTAGATTGACTCATTTTTTAATGTAAAATTTTGAAATGTTAGGTCAAAAAAATAAAAACATGACAAAGATACTATAAGATTAATTAACGAACAGAACATTTTCGTTGATATGATTATAAAATTGTCAAAAAGAGTAGTTCGTTTTTATATTCAAAAAAGATATTCAAAATTAAAATAGTCAATAATAAATTTTTATTTTCGCTACAAACTAAATTGTCTGAAAACAATCATTCACCACCACAATATTTAAAAATGAAAAACTATAAAGTTGGAATTGATTTAGGAGGAACTAAAATAGAAGGCGTTATCTTGGATGCTGACACTCATAAAATATTATGGAGGGAACGAATAGCTACCGAAAAAGAAGGAGGGTATGACCATATTTTAAATAGAATTGCCTCTTTGATTAACATTATTTCAAAAGAAACAGGAGGTTTACCACCTCGCATTGGGATTGGAACTCCAGGTGCCATTGATCCTATTACTAATTTGATGAAAAATAGTAATACAGTTTGTCTGAATGATAGACCCATGGGAGAGGATTTGATAAAATTGGTGGGTACAGATTTAGTTTTTGCAAACGATGCTAATTGTTTTGCTTTGGCAGAAGCTAGGATGGGGAGTGTGCCAGATGTTTTTCCAGATGCAAAAGTAGTTTTTGGTGTAATCATGGGAACGGGTGTTGGAGGAGGTTTGGTAATTAATGGCGAAGTTTTGAATGGTAGAATGGGAATAGCAGGCGAGTGGGGGCATATCCATTTAGATGATAGTGGTGGAACTTGTTATTGCGGAAAATTAGGTTGCGTCGAAAGAGTTTTGGCGGGGCCACATTTAGAAAGGTTTTATACTTCATTGACGGGACAGCAAAAAAAATTAAAAGATATTGTACTTGAGCATCGTGCTGGAACAAACCCAAATGCTACCAAAGTGATGGAAAGAATGGTTGCTTTTTTTGGGAAAGGGTTGGCTAAAATCATAAATATAATTGACCCCGATGCTATTGTAATTGGAGGTGGTGTTGGTAATATTGACGAATTATATACACAGGGAGTAGAAGAATTGAAAAAACATGTTTTTAACAAAAGAATGGATACCATGATATTAAAACCTAAGCTAGGAGATAGTGCGGGTGTTATTGGTGCTGCATTTTTATAATTAAGAAAAAAAGAGATGGAGTGGAAGGGGGTAAAATATGCCTATGAAAATGAAAAACCGATTTCATTTGATGATTATAAAATAAATGACGGTGAAAATGCTCTTATTTTAGGGGCTTCTGGAAGTGGAAAAACAACTTTAATGCATTTATTGTGTGGGTTACTTAAACCAACAGTAGGTACGATTACCGTTAATGGAAAATCCATAGAAAAATTATCAAGTGAAGAAACTGATATTTTTAGAGGTGAAAATATGGGGATTATTTTTCAAAAATCATTCTTTGTAAAATCACTCACCGTTTTAGAAAATATCTTGCTTGCCTGCCAGTTTGCAGGTTATCAATCATCGAAAGGTGAGGCAAGAGAAATATTGAAAGAACTTCAAATTCTAGAACAGGAAAATAAATACCCTCACCAATTAAGTGTAGGACAGCAACAAAGAGCTTCAATAGCAAGGGCAATTATTCATAAACCCAAATATATTTTGGCAGATGAACCTACTGCTGCATTGGATGATAATAATTGTATGAAAGTAATTGATTTATTATTGAATCAGGCGAAAGAAAATAATGCTTCTTTATTGGTTGTGACTCATGATAATAGAATAATGGATCGTTTTGATAACAAATTCAAGGTATGAATATTTTTAAACTCGCCTATCGAAATATTATTTTTCAGCCCTTGAATGTTCTTCTTTCATTGGTGTTATTTGCGTTGGGTACTGGATTGATCGCTTTTATTTTGTTATTGAATACCCAAGTACAACAGAAATTTGAAAATAATTTAGCCAATATAAATTTAATAATCGGAGCCAAAGGAAGCCCTCTTCAACTGGTACTTTGTAATATGTATCATATTGATGTTCCTACGGGAAATATTAATTTGAAAGAAGCAGCTCCGTTTTTAAACCCAAAACATCCTTTGATCAAAAAGGCTTACCCTATTTCATTGGGGGATAGTTACGAAGGGTATAGAGTAGTCGGGTCCACTCCCGATTTGTTAAATGCTTATGAGACTAAAATTGGTAGTGGTAGATTATGGAAACACGACATGGAGGTTGTTTTGGGAGCTACTGTGGCACGAGAATTACACTTACATATAGGAGATAGATTTCATTCTTCTCATGGTGTTACTCAAGGAGATGATTTAGAACACGACCATGCCTTACCTTTTCGAGTAGTTGGAATTTTGGAGTCATCAAATTCCGTTTTAGACCAATTAATATTAACGAATACAGGAAGTTTGTGGCTAGTTCATGATCATAATGCAGCAGATTCTTTACCTTTTATAGAAACAACAGTTGGAGGAGATGAGCATCATCATGACCATTATCATAACCATGATGAGGTAGTTGATGAACCAGAAATTGAAGCTATTTATGCCCAATTACCTACAGCAACAAATACTAATGCGGGGTTATTAGAACATTTAGATGAAGAAATAACGGCCTTGTTAATTACATTTCGAGCGAATAATTTCAAGACGCTTTCAATGTCTAGAGCCATCAATGAAAATACAAATATGTTGGCTGCTTCACCAGCTTATGAGCTCAATCGAATGTATGATATGATGGGGTCAAGTGAGCAAATTTTGAGAATGATAGCTCTTGTTATTGTTATTGTTTCTGCCATTTCAATTTTCTTAATGTTGTTCAATTCTTTGAGGGAACGAACGCCTGAACTTGCATTGTTAAGAGTAATGGGAGCAACACCATCTAAACTTTTTGGATTGTTGTTGAGCGAAGGAATTATCATTGCCATTTTAGGTAGTATATTGGGATTAACCTTAGCTCATGTTGCTTTTGGAATTGCGGCCAATTGGTTACAAACTGAATATCAGTATAGTTTCGATATGTTGGTGTTTGTTAAAGAAGAAATTTATATTTTTGTTGCTGGTTTTATCATAGGAATATTAGCAGCCTTAATTCCTGCATTTAGGGCTTTGAAATTAGATGTTCCTTCAGTACTTTCAAAATAATAAAATAGAAAGAATGGGTTTGACAGATTTGGGTAAACGAATGGCAGCCTTGAAAATTTTGGTGGTTGGTGATATTATGATTGATAGATACATTTATGGTTCTGTAGATCGTATCTCGCCCGAAGCTCCCATTCCAGTTGTTTCTTATCAAAGAATTGATGCAAGGGCAGGAGGTGCTGCTAATGTTGCCTTTAATTTATCTGAATTGGGTGTACAAACTTATTTGGCTTCTATTATAGGAAAAGATGATAAAGGAGAACAATTATTATCGATACTGAAAAGTAAAAATATTGATTCCGAAACGATAATTGCTTCCAATTCACGCAAAACTACTTCGAAAACAAGAATCCTTGCACAAGGACAACATTTGTTACGAATTGATGAAGAAGACACTTTTGACTTGAATGAAAAAGAACATGAATTATTAATTTCCAAAGTCAAAAACTTATTAGAAGAATCTTCTTTTGATGCACTTATTTTTCAAGATTATAATAAAGGTTGTTTGACTGAAAAGTTGATTGAAGAAATAACATCAATTGCTATTGAGAAAAGTATTCCTATCGCTGTAGACCCGAAACGAAAGAATTTTTATGCCTACAAGGGCGTAAGTTTATTCAAACCAAACTTTAAAGAAGTAAATGAGCAGATTCCTTTTGAATTAGAAAAGAGTTTGGAGCATATGCAACAAGCAAATTCATACTTGAAATCTAAATTGAATAATGCCATTACTTTAATCACTTTATCCGAAAAAGGTATTTTTGTAGCAGATAAGAAAGAAGGTCAAATTTTACCAACACATCCTCGGAAAATCCTTGATGTTTGTGGAGCTGGAGATAGCGTTATTTCTGTAGCTTCTGTAGGCTTAGCCTTAGGTGTTTCTCCTCAATTGATAGCGGAGTTAGGCAATATTGCAGGAGGTCAAGTTTGTGGTAAAATGGGCGTTGTGCCTGTCAATAAAGAAGAATTGTTAGAAGAGATAGAGAATAGAGGTTTGGAACTATAGATATTATTACGAATTGGATTGTATGAGAGAAAAAACAGGAATTTTTATTTCAATCAAGGAAAGCACGGAATCTAATACCCATAGGTATTAAGATGAGTACTTGACGAAGGGTGAAGTAAAAAGAACATTTTTAATCCA
>CALAJP010000255.1 GCA_937922815.1 uncultured Saprospiraceae bacterium | reverse complement strand
CTGAAGTTTTTTCTCAAAAAAACAGAATTCTTGTGCCAACAGAAATTTGCCCTAAAAGCCCCTATTTTCCTACCTTAAAATTGATAATCAAAAAGAGTGATTTTAAAATTGAGAATTTTCCCAAAAATATCTCTAAAATGTTATATTAGAGTATTATAAATTACATTCTATGAAACGTTGACGATGAATAATCAATAAACACTTCATGAAAATGATTGCTTTGTTGTAATAAGGTTCTTCTAAATGTTTTTAGAAAAAATTATGCAAATGAAAATACAATACATTTTAGGTGCTTTTCTAATTATTTTATTTACCCAATGCGAAAAAGAAACAGCAGAAGTCACAACTCAAGAATCTACATCACTTACTCAGCGACCATACAACCCGTATGTATTCCGTTCGGTATTGGATAACGAACCTAGAATGTTAACATTTGCATTGCATGATGACCTTTGGGTAACTTATAGTGCAGAAACAGGGCGTTTTCACAAAGCGTGGAAAGGAGTGGTGACGCTTCAAGGAGCAGTTTATAATACACAACATGGACCTCAACCTATTTCTTTGGGCGATGCTTATTTTGTAAATTCAGTTAAAACGCCTTGGTCAATAAATGGTAAAGACGCAAAAAGTACATTTGAGGGACATATTTTTAATGACGATATTGGTGCATTAAAATATTCAATCACTGATGGAAATAAAACTATTCAAATTGAAGAGACTCCTGATGTAGTAGAAGATGAAAATGGTTTTGTAACTTTTACACGAATATTCAAAATTTCGGGAGCAGATGCCGAGGATAAAATTCAACTTCGCACGAATTTCAATTCGCTTCTATTAGAATCTTCGGTTCAGTCTGATGGCGAAATTACATTCAGCAATATTAAAGAAAAAACCAAAGAAAAATATACGGCAATCGTAATGGATGGTTTGTTGACATTAAAAAATAACGAATCTACTTCATTGAATACTAAATTAATGAAAACACCATTTGTTGTAAATGTCAATAACAAAAAAGAGGAAAAAGACGATAGGCCCGAAGGATTGAAATTGATAGCAAAAAGTGATTGTAAAAGTTGTCATAATACTTACCAAAAAACAGTGGGACCAGCATACAATGCTATTGCAGCTCGATATGACAATAACGAATCTACTATAAATATGTTGACGAACAAGGTTATTGCAGGTGGTGGTGGTGTTTGGGGACAAGCCGCAATGACGGCACATAAAAATGTTCCTAGAGAAGACATTACAAAAATGGTTCAATTTATAATGGACTTGGATAAGGAAGAAGAGGCTGAAAGAAAAAAGAATGAAGCTGCAGGAATTGAAAATACAAAAACACTCGCTGCGGACAGTACCAGTAATATTGATAAAAAGGTATTTCCTGGAATTAACTTAAAAGTAACCCAACAACGAAAAAATATCAAAGGTTTAGATGATATTAAATGGTCAAAGAAACCATCTTTCGAAGGCATAATTCCTCAAATTCAAATGTATGATGCTGATTTATCTTTTGTTTCAGATTGGTTTGGGTTGGAAATGGATGGTTATATAAAAGTTGAAAAAGAAGATAATTATACCTTGAGGTTGGTTAGTGATGATGGTTCCCGATTATATTTAGATAATGAATTGTTGATTAATAATGATGGTTTTCATGGTGCAGAAGCCAGAGATGCAGAAGTGATTCTTAAAAAAGGCTTGCATCCTTTCAAAGTTCAATACTTTAATGGAACAGGAGGGAAAAATGTGGTTTTAAAATGGAGTTCTTTTTCGGATAGCGAATTTAAAACAATTCCTGCGGATGCATTTTTCTATCACAAAGACAATCAGAAACTTATAGGTGGTATTGCTCAAGCTCCAATTGCCGATAATAGAAAAATACCAGGAGATAAAATGGTGTTGAATGATGTTCACCCTAGCTTTGATTTACTACAAGCCAGACCAAATAATTTTCTCCCAAAAGTCGGGGGAATGGACTTTTTACCAAACGGAGATATGGTTGTGAGTGTTTGGGATCCATCAGGTTCCGTCTATCGAATTGAAAATGCAGCTTCTGGAGATCCGTCACAAATGAAAGCTATTTTGATTGCCAATGGATTGGCAGAACCCTTAGGGTTAAAAGTTGTCGATGGTGATATTTATGTCATGCAAAAACAAGAATTGACTCGATTGATAGACCATAATAAAGATGGGAAAATTGATGAATATCAAACGGTAAGTAATGATTGGGATGTTTCAGGAAATTTTCATGAATTTGGCTTTGGTTTAGTTTATAAAGAAGGATATTTTTATGCAGCATTAGCTATCGCTATCGACCCAGGAGGGGCGAGTACACAACCCCAAATTCAAGATAGAGGTAAATGTATTAAAATTGCCAAAGATGGTAGTTCTGTAGAATTTGTAGCCTCTGGTCTCAGAACACCAAACGGAGTGGGGATTGGTGTGGATGATGAAGTTTTTATTGCTGATAATCAAGGAGATTGGTTACCTGCTAACAAAATTGTGCATATACAGAAAGGTGCTTTTTATGGCAATCGTTCTGTAGATTTTAAAGGAACAGCGAATAAAAAAGTCAAGCTTCCTGTGGTTTGGTTGCCACAAGATGAAATCGGAAATTCTCCAAGCCAAATGATACCATTGAAAGTAGGTCCGTACAAAGGTCAAATGGCTCATGGCGAGGTAACTCATGGTGGTCTGAAAAGAGTATTTGTAGAGAAAGTAAATGGAGAATATCAAGGCTGTGTTTTTCGGTTTACACAAGGCTTAGAAGCAGGCGTAAATCGTGTTTGCTTAGACCCTAAAGGCAATATATTTATCGGTGGAATTGGTAATCCTGGAAATTGGGGGCAAACGGGGAAATTATGGTATGGATTACAGCAATTAAAGTATAATAATACTGTCACATTCGAAATGTTAGCCGTTCGGGCACATGCAAACGGAATTGAAATTGAATTTACGGAACCGATAGAATCATCAGCTGTAATTGATGAAAATAGTTTTGATGTTCAACACTGGTATTATAAACCTACTAAAGATTATGGTGGACCAAAATTAGGAAAAGCGAATTTGAAAATTAAAGACATCAAAATTTCTGATGATAGGAAAAAAATATTCTTAGAAACCAATCAATTGAAACCAAATCATGTGGTTTATATCCGTTTGCTTGACCATTTTGTGAGTGAAAACGAAAATCCAATTTGGACAACTGAAGCTTGGTACACAATGAATCAAATTCCCAATACAAAATCTCAATTAACACAAAAAGTAAATAACCCTGCACCTAATTCTTTGACAGAAATGGAAAAAGAAAAAGGGTGGAAATTACTGTTCAATGGTAAAAATCTTGAAAATTGGCATTTGTACGGTAAAGCAGACGAAAGTAAAAGCTGGAAAGTAAATAATGGAACTATTCGATTAGATACCAAAAGAAAAGCAGAAGATAATTGGCAAGTAGAAGGTGATTTGGTGACGGATGAAGAATTTGAAAACTTTGAATTAAAGTTACAATGGAAAATTTCAAACTGTGGCAATTCGGGCATTATGTTTTTAATTGACGAACAAGACAAATTTGAATATCCTTGGATGACAGGACTCGAAATGCAGGTATTGGATAATACTTGCCATCCCGATGCGGTGATTCCTGCTCATCAAGCAGGCGATTTATACGATTTACAATCTTGTGAACCTGTTACGGTTAGACCTGCCGGACAATGGAATGATGTGATTATTAAGTTGAAAAATGGCAAATTAGAACAGTGGTTGAATGGGCACCCCGTTGTAAAAACGGAATTGTGGACAGAAGAATGGAAAAAACGATTGGCTAATTCAAAATGGAAAGATTTTCCTGCTTTTTCTGTAGCTAAAAAAGGAAAAATTGGATTACAAGACCATGGTGATGAAGTAAGTTATAGAAACATAAAAATTAGAAAAATATGAACATAGGAACTAAAATACAGCTCTCTGGAATGATGTTTTTAGAGTTCTTCATTTGGGGAGGATGGTTTGTAACGATGGGTACTTTTTTGGGAAGTACTTTGGGGGCAAACGGAGCACAAATAGGACAAGCATATTCTACACAATCTTGGGGAGCGATTGTTGCTCCATTCATTATTGGTTTAATTGCCGATCGGTTTTTTAATGCCGAAAAGATTTTGGCAATATTACATTTAATTGGTGCCGCTTTGATGTATCAATTAGCGAATACAGATGATTTTTCTTCTTTTTATCCTTACGTTTTAGGATATATGTTGGCGTACATGCCTACGTTGGCCTTAGTCAATTCGGTGTCATTTAACCAAATGGATGACCCATCGAAAGAGTTCTCTCAAATTCGTGTTTGGGGAACAGTAGGTTGGATTATTGCGGGTTTGGCAATTAGTAATATTTTTCATTGGGATAGTACAGAGTCTGTTGCTGGAGGAGCATTGAGAAATACTTTTTTGATGACGGCAATAGCCTCGTTAATCTTGGGGATTTACAGTTTCTTTTTACCCAAAACACCTCCTGCGAGTAAAGGCGAATCGGTAAC
>CALAJP010000254.1 GCA_937922815.1 uncultured Saprospiraceae bacterium | reverse complement strand
CGTATCGTTAACATCCCAGTTTAAGCTATTGTTATCATAGCCATCTAATAATCCATCACCATCTGTATCTGTATTAGCACTTAAAACAAAGCCAGCTTCTTTATAATCTAAGATACTGTCATTATCAGAGTCTACATCTATCATATCAGGTATAGAATCAAAATCTGTATCAATAGGCGTAATTCCCATTTTAGAGGCTGAATAATAAGCGCTATCAAGCCCAAGTGCTGTATATTTTCCAGACGGAGCTATATAGTTAAATGTAGATTGGGCCTCTACATTATCGGGAATTCCATCATTATCGGAATCTATATCTAGAGCATTACTACGACCGTCGCAATCGTCATCATATAGCAAAGTATGATTCAATGTAAATGCCTCGTACGATGCTCCTCTAGTACCAGAAGGTCTGAAGTATTCTATTTCAATCCAATGAGCCTTTACTCCTGCCGAATTTACTTCCCAAATATTTAGATTTCCACCATAAGAACCTGAAACATTCTCGAATCCAACTTCATTAGTTCCATTTCCTATAATATTCGGTCCTCCATTAGTTCCAGTATTGTTTACTGCAGGGTCAAAAGATGATTTTTTTCGAGTATTTCCGTACAGATTAACGTTAGATGTAACATAAATAGTTTCATCAGAAGCTAAGTTTCCATGAGATTCACTGCTTACCTCTATCAATTCAGCTCCAGATAAAAATTCAATCCTATAACGTAAGCCTCCATCACAATCACCACTTTTACCTAACCCTATAGATTCTCCCGTTGAATTAGAGTAACCTACTAATGAACGATTGTCTGCACAAATAGTATCAGAACCTGACCTTATAGATGGCAGCGCGGTTACCTTATATCTTATAGTATCTTTTGATGTAGGACAATTAGCGCTCGGAAATACATGTACTATTGTATCTGAAGTAAAAGTACCGTCATGTAAAGCTAATTGGTTGATTGATGCATTTATAGCTGCTGCTGGAATTGGAACAATTCTAGACGAATCATACCTTTCCTCTACAACATCTAATATTCCATCATTATCATCATCAATATCTATATAGTCGAGTATTTTATCCCCATCTGTATCTTTATCTTCAAAATCATCCCTAAAGTCTACATTTCCATAAAAAGGAATACTTAAATCATTGTCCGAATCTGGTAATGTAATTGCTCCACTATTTAAATCATCATTAACATCCCAATTCGTATTATCATCATCGTAATCGTCAAGTAAACCATCTTTATCTGTATCAGTATCAGAAGTTGATGAGTATCCTGCTTCTTCTTCGTCAGTGAGTCCATCGTTATCACTATCGCCATCCAAATAGTCAGGTTCATGGTCATAATCAAAATCGGTAGGCGTTAAACCAACTAAGTTACCTGTAACATAAGCACTATCTACCCCAAATGTTGTATACTGCCCTAAAGGAGCTATATAGTTTAAAGTCGTTTGTGCTTCTACATTATCGGGAATTCCATCATTATCTGAATCAATATCCATACAGTTAGGATCCCCGTCTTGGTCTGAGTCGTTTAGCGCCAAGTTAGCATCTCCGAAGAAAAATATTTTTCCATCTCCTTCGTCACTTGCTGGGTCTGAGAAATAATATCTAATCGTAGCAATCTGAGAACCAACAGGTGCTAAATCGTCAGAAGGTAAGATAGCAACTGTGGCATCTTGAGAACTATTTTGTTTGTGTCCTGTTGCTAAGTAGACATCTGTTCCTGTAGATCCATTTTTTGGAATAAGAATTGGACTTCCTAAACTATTACCTTGTATATCGAAAGCTTCAATAGTAGCAGGATTATTCCCTCCCCTTTCTGTAACGGCGATAAAACTTCCAAGCCCAGGTCTTATACCTGGACTAAAGCCTAATTCGTAATAATCATCATTATCAATACGACCATCAACGCTTTGTATATTATTTAAATTTCTATCTTGAAAATAAGGAAGTGCTAAGGTTTCGTAATTGGGGTTACTTAAGTCGATACCCGAACTAGACCCATTATCAAATAATCTTATCTTAGTAAGAGTTGCTGAGGGGGCATTAATTTCAAAATTGGAGGGCGAAATAAAATCCGAATAGACTACTCCATCAATAGTAATACTGTTTAGCACTATTGGGTCTGAAATATTAGCCTCATCACCACTTATATCAAATGTTGCATCCGTTATAAAACCATCTAAGCCACTATTATTAGGCAATGGACATTCTACAGAATCTAAAATCCCATCATTGTCATCATCTAAATCTATCCCATCGGCCACACCGTCATCGTCCGTGTCTAAACATAAGTTAACTATTGAATTTAATGTATAATTCATTTTTTGCCCACCGGGAGAAGCTACTTTCGGTATACCTAGAGAGTCAACACCTCCTAGAAGGGTATCGTTTAATATCTGAACATCGGAAAACAATAAGCTTCCTTCTTTAGCATCTGAACAGCCATCGTTATCTGAGTCGGTATCCAAATGGTTTGCAATATTATCGTTATCGAAATCACAAAGTTTTTGATAAATAACAATATCATCAATTGCAAAATCATTACCTGATCCATTATCTGCTTTATTGATTATTTCAACGAAAATAATATCCACGTCTAAATCATCTACCTCCCAAGTCATTCCATGCCACTGTTCGTCTTGAGCAATAGCATCTCCGCTTTTAGAATTAAGTAAGTTTCTATCTTTATCTAAAATCCTAATCTCTAATTGAGGAAGCAGCCTACTTTTATCATTATCTATATCTGTATTCAAAGCCCATAAATCAATAACAATAGGATTGTTGGGCATAACCCTGATGTTGTCTAAACCTAATACCAAATCATTTTTAGCAAAACCATTAAATATTCCCATTCTATCACTTCCTGTTGTATGGTCTCCTGTTGCATTCCATGCAGCTTCCCAAGCAGGAGCTGTTTCTTTTATATTATCATGAATCGTATAGTCTCCATCTCCTAAACTAGTACTTCCCGCACTCCATGTGGGGTGAGGGCAGTTTCTTCCAGAACCATCTTCATAACAATAATCTGTTCTATAAGGCATTCTTGTTCGGCCCAATGAACTTTCTCCAAAGTCTTCTATAAATATAGTGTCATTCACAAGATGATTACAGCCTTGCAAAAGCTCAACAGTATCCAATATCCCATCATTATCGTCATCTTCATCCAAATAATCAGAAATACTATCATTGTCGTTATCTAAACATAAAACAGTTTCTCTCAATTCAACAAACTCATAATCTCCCGTATAACTGGCTGCAATTACTTTTCCGGTAGAATCTACTATTGTTGATGCATCAGTAGGGTCAACACCATAGACTCCTGAATCGTTTCCATCAATCCCTGCAATTTGGTAATATTCATTAGCATCAGAACATCCATCGCCATCCGAATCTAAATCTAAATAGTTCACAATCCCATCTTGATCAGTATCAGGATGCCAAACTCCTCTGACTACTATATTACAACCCAATGAGGACCCCGAAACAGTCTCTACATTTTCAAAAGAAATAGAAGTTACACCTTTGTTTTTAACATAAAAACTCGACACCTCATTAAATCCGAACACTGCACTACCGTCAGTAGTCCTAGGAGCCGTAAGGTCTAAAAAATAGTGCCCTGTCACGGGTTGCACACGTGTGATAATAGTATCGAGCATAGTACTCACTACAGGAGAGTTCAAAATAAAAGGAGCCACATTTCTTAATATGGTTCCATCTTCTAGTGTTAGAGTAAAATTACCAAACTTATTCTCCGCAGCATAGCTTCTTAATCTTATAGTGGGATTATGAATAGGGTGTTCAAAATCAATCTTTATCTCACTTCCTACAGGAATAGCTGTCCCTGATCGCTCTACTATTGCTATTTTATCGCTAGCAGTATTTAATTGAGTACCACCACTTGTAGTTACTGTGATATTATTAGTTTCTCCTTTGTTCTGTATGAAGAATCGCTGCGTAACATTTGTTCCACCAGCTTGGCTTTCATTAGAATAGTAAAGAGAATCATAATAGCTCTCTTGCGTATCTAAAATACCGTCATTATCGTCATCTAAATCATCTATATCTAAACGTCCATCGTTATCATTATCTGCTAAATTAAAATTAATTTCATTATCAACACTTGTACTTGTTGAGTTTGGGAATCCAAGATTACTGAAAGCACTAGAGGGCGGAATACTTGCTAACAAGTCGCCACTTATTGGAGTTTTTACAACAATTTCAAACGAAGTACTATCGAAAGGTACTGTTTCGATTAAATTCTCTATACGAGCACCTACAATTCCTGATAAAAATACTTCGGTAGATTTCAAGTCATCTATAGGGTAGTCAAATTTAATTTTATATGTTCCATACTGAATATTTGTATAAGGATCAATGCTAGCCTGTTCTATGGTAACAGCAGGAATTTCAACTGGCGTAAGAGGTGTAATTCTAACTCCGCCCGCAGTACCAGCCTGCCCAGGACCTCCATTTCCATCAGATTGTCCATTACCTGAGCCTCCTCTACCTACATTAACAGAAATACTACATGTAGAACACGAACTTGCACCTCTAAAGGAATTATTTTGTCCATTATTTCCTCTTCTCTTTATTTGTCCATAAGTATTCGCATTAACTACACCACCTGACCCTCCAGCTCCTGCAGAGTTTGCTCTCCCCCTTTGACCACCCAAGCCTGGATTTGCAAATAAACGAGTAGTATTCGAACGAACAGTAGTACTACTCAATTGAATAGTGGTTCCAGCACCAGCAGCACCAGCACCATTTCTACCGCCTCCATTCCCCCCTCTGCCTACGGTATAATTCCATCGCTGACCTGGCGTAACATCTAATGTACTCAAACTGCTTGCTCCAGAACCTCCTCCTCCAGCATTCCTAAATCCTCCTCCGTTACGTCCACCACCGCCACCACCACCAGCTACAGCTACAAACTCAGCTCTCTTAATAGTAGGAGGAATAACATAAAATGAAGTAGTTGCTCCGAATCGGACTCGGGATACAAATTGGGCACAGTTCTTACGATGGAAAATTATAGTATCTTGTAGGCTAGTGTTAGATTTATCACGGATAATTAAATTCACATCCGTGGTAGCAGAAGAAGTTATCACTATTCTTTCTGGGCTCGTCGTACTTGACTTAACAACTGCTCCGTTTATAATTATATCTATCTCTGAAGCCACATCACTTTCCCAATACAAATTGAAAACATAGTTAGTCTGGCTACAATACCCTTCTAATTCCTCAATTTCATTTCTATTGATATTATTATCAATAATATTCAAATATTGAGCATTTACATCCAATTTTGTAAAAAGCAAAAAAAGCAAAAGGCTTAGAACCTTTAAATAAGATAAGTTAATCATATAGGGATTTTCTCTCATAACTACTAGCTATTATTTTTTCAAACCTCTCAGATTCAAAATTAGGTATTGGCTATTGTGACTTGTTTTGATTAAAGTAAGTAGCAAACAATCAGCTATTTAATGTAAGAGTCTTTACATCCTGTAGTGTTCCTTACATTAAAAGTATCTTGTTTCTTAAGACTTCTAACAAGCAAAGAGATTAGGCTGTATTTAAGTTGTTACGAATATGGTCTTTCTTTGTTACTAAAAGGAGGGTAAGTTTTTTTGCGTATTTTAGAATTCATTATTACAAGCCTATTATTCATATAGAATTCATTATATAAACTGCTTACATTAGATAACAATCCATCAACAAATGCACAACTTCAACAGTTTACAGCGTCACATTTCAAATAAAATTATCAAAAAGTGTTATTTTATCTAATAATAGATATTATCATTAATCAAATATATATCTTGTGCAAGCAAATTATCAGTTTGAATGGAAAATACGATAAAAGTAACTCAACAAAAATACATCGTTGAAGTAGAATTTATAGGTGGAAAGCATAATATGCTCAATAGTCAGTGTCTAAAAAAATTGACCCAAAGCATCTATCTTATAAATGATAATCATGAAGTTAGGGCTATCAAAATTTCGAGTGCAGGAAACCGTACCTTTTGCTCGGGGGCATCATTAGAGGAGGTTCTCGCATTAAAAACTAAAGAAGATGGTGAATCTTTTTTTAATGGTTTCGCGAACTTCATTAATGCTTGTCGCAAAAGCCCTCACCTGATTTTGGGCTGTGTACAAGGCAAAGCTGTCGGCGGTGGCGTAGGTATTGCCGCAGCAATGGATTATTGCTTAGCAACTCAACATGCGGCTATTCGTTTATCTGAATTATCTGTCGGATTAGGTGCCTTTGCCATAGAACCTGCCGTCAGAAGAAAAATAGGTTTGTCAGGCTTGAGTGATTTGTCTTTGTGTCCTTGGGAATTTCAATCTGCAAAATGGGCTTTGGAAAAAGGCCTATATAACAAGCTTTTCGAAAGTCAAGAAGACATGCACAACTATGCCCAAGAATGGTTACAAAAAATAGTAAACACAAACCCAGAAGCCATACGACAATGGAAAAAAGCACTGTGGAGAGGAACCGAAAACTGGGACGAACTATTAGCCAAACAGGCGAATATCACTGGCGACTTAGCTTTCTCTAAAGAAACTAATGCCATCGTCAGAAAAATTTTAAAAAAATAAGAAGCTCAACATATGAATAACGAAGATAAAAAAGATCAAAAACCAGCCAAAATTCTTCAAATAAAAGAAAAGGGACAAGAAGTATGGAATGACTTGTTTGATATGCGTGGCAACATCGATAGAGCAGGTACTATTATTTCCATAAAAAAGAACATGAGAATGTATGGTGCGAATGCCTACATGCTCATCTTTTCAATCTTATTGGCTTCTTTAGGTTTAAATTTGGATTCTCCAGCCGTTATTATCGGTGCCATGTTGATTTCTCCCTTAATGTCACCTATTTTGGGTGTAGGACTTGCTGTAGGTATTAACGATAGAGATACATTAATGGTATCATTAAAGCATTTTGCCATATCTATCCTCATTGCCCTCACTGTTAGTACATTATATTTCGCATTAACTCCTCTATCGGTAGTAACATCTGAAATTACGGCTCGGACAAAACCCACATTGCTAGATGGTTTAGTAGCAATAGCAGGCGGGTTTGCGGGAATTATTTCTACCGTTCAGAAAGATAAATCGAACGCTATACCGGGTGTTGCAATCGCTACGGCTTTGATGCCTCCTTTGTGTGTTGCAGGTTTCGGTATTGCTAGTTTTGATTGGGATTATTTTATAAATTCATTTTATTTATTCTTTTTAAACTCATTTTTTATTGCTATTTCTACCTTTGTGGTCGTTCGGTTTTTAAAATTTCCTCATAAAAGTTTTCAAACAGAAAAGGAAAGAAAACGTACCTCTCAGTTAATTACTTTATTTTCGGTATTAATTATTATTCCAAGCACCTATATTTTTTGGGGTATATTAGATGATGTCAAAGAAGAGCAATCTATTAAAAATTTTATAGAAAATACAGTTAATAGTTCTAAGCATAATGTAGTTAATTACGTATTCGATAGCGAAAACGATTCCGTCAATATTTTAGTATTAAGTATTATCGGAGACCCATACGAGCAGTCCGAAATAGATAACTTGCAAGATCAATTGAACGATATTTCTACATTCTCTAAGCCCGTAAAACTAAAAACCATTCAGGCAGATGTAGGACTAGAGGACTTCAAAGAAGTTCAGGATAAATTAAGTTTAGTAGAAGGTGATTTAAAAGAAAAACTCAACCAATCCCTTGTCGAGAAAATTGAAAAAGAACAAACTATTCGAGAACTAAGTGAAAAAGTAGATAGCCTCAAAAGCTATAGTTCGCTTTCTTTGCCCGACTTGTCTAACGGTATTCAAATTGCTTTTGAAGATGTTGAAGAAATTGCATTTGGAACTGCAAAATTCCCACAAGATAGTTTTCAAACCGAAATGCCTGTTGCTATTATTGGCTGGAAAAAGAATATTCCACGGTCTCGAAAAAAGAAAACATCCGAAAGGCTAAATTCATTTTTGAAACTAAATTTAGCCAAAGATTCGATTATTGTTGTATCAAAGTAGTGTTATTGAAAATCCCATTTATCAAACTTTATTTTACCTAAGCCCTTGTGGTTGGTAAGCCAAAGTTCTAATTGGTATCGCACCGCAGGTTGGTCTATAAATAATTGTTGAAGGTTTTCAGCTTCAAAAAGCTGATTAGACTTTTCTGTAGGAAGATATACTTGATAAAGTTCTTTTTCTCCATTATCAATAATCGAAACTGAGCCTACTCTCTTTGATTTAACAACTGCCCCCTGTTTGTTTTGCGAAGCTATAAGAATTCCTTTATGGTTGTTTTCAGAGACCAAATGAAATGGCAAAGGCAAGTAATTTATATTATTTTTCTGTTCAACAAATTTGCCATTTTCAAAATATATCAAAGCCGTATTACCCGCAGGGCAGCTAATAATGGCGTTTAAAGAACCATCTTCGTTCTGAACAGGAAGACTCGAATAGTCTATAGATTCATTCTTTATACAAGAAAATAAAGCGCTAATCATTATAAGGTAAAAATATGCTTTCATTAAAATCGGTTTTATATTGTTGTTGAATTATAATAATCAATGGCACGCTTCAAATCTTCGGGGGTATCTACTTTTAGTCCGCTATATTGAGTAGGAATCATTTTGATATTGCGACCAAATTCTAAATATCGAATACACTCAATTTTTTCAGCTTCCTCCAGTTTCCCCATTGGAAGATTGTAAAAATCAATCAATGTCTTTTTTCTAAACCCATACACGCCTATATGATGGTTAAATTTTGCTTTAGATTTGTCACGAGGATAAGGAATTGGAGAACGAGAAAAGTATAATGCGAAGTTTTCTTCATCAACAATCACTTTTACAAAACTAGGATCCTCAATTAATTCCCAATCCGTCAGAGGTTGCATTAAAGAAATTAAATCAATCTTTGATGCCGTATCATTTTTAAATTCTTGAATCATTAGGCGGAGGGGTTCTTTTTCCATAAAAGGCTCATCTCCTTGAACATTGATAATAATATCAGCATCGATATTTTCACTTGCAGCAGCAATACGGTCTGTTCCACATTCATACTCCTCTTCACTTCTAATAACTTTCCCTCCTGCAGCAACGATTTCAGATTCTATATCGTCATGGTCTGTCACTACATATACATCGTCAAATAATTCTGTATTTTTTACGGCTAAATACGTTCTCAAAATAACTGATTGAGTACCAATTTTGGCAAGTAATTTACCGGGGAATCTTGACGCTTGATACCGTGCAGGAATCATGGCTATTGTTTTCATAGGCAATTCATGTATTGTAATTTAAATGTATCTATTTCCGTATTTTTCTTTGAGCAATTTTGTTAACCCTTTAATCTCTTGCTCTTCTGACTTGGGCCAGATTAACAACACGTCATCTTCATCTACTATTATATAATCATCCATATTTTTAGCAATAACTAATTTATCACTTTTGATGAGCGTATTTTTTACATTTTCAAGTAGTGATTTATCAGACAAAACAGTATTCTCATTTTTATCTTTATGGTCGCTTTCATGATGCAAAGAAGACCAAGTTCCTATATCTGACCAACCAATATTAGCAGGTAAGGTATAGACATTATCGGCACGTTCCATAACAGCATAATCAATACTAATAGAATCTGTTTTGGGATAATGTTTATTAATAAACTCCTGCTCTCTTTTCGTATTATATACGGCTAAATTAGAGGAAAGAACATTATAAATTTGTGGTTCATATTGTTGAATGGCATCAATCATTGTATTAGCACCAAATATAAAAATGCCTGCATTCCAAAGATAATTATTAGACCTCAAGTAGCTTTTTGCGGTTTCTAGGTCTGGTTTTTCTCTAAATTGTTCTAATTTATGAATCGTATTAGTAACCTTGTCCCCACATTCTAAATATCCGTAGCCAGTATCGGGGCGATGAGGTTCAATACCTAAAGTACAAATAGCGTCATTGTCAGAAGTAAATTGTAAGGCTTCATTTATTTTTTCAACAAAAACATCTTCTTTCAATATAATGTGATCCGCAGGCACAACAACCATATTAGCAGATGGGTTCGCCTGTCTCAATTTCAAAGTAGCGTATGTAATACAAGGAGCCGTGTTATTTCGAGAAGGTTCACAAAGAATTTGATTGTCCGTCAATTCAGACAGGTGCTCTTTAACCAATGTCTTATAACGACCATTCGTAATTATATAGATATTAGATGGAGGTACAATTCTAACACACCTGTCAAAAGTCGTTCGAAGCAATGATTTCCCATTGCCCATAATGTCGAGGAATTGTTTGGGTAAATTTGTTCTACTCGATGGCCAAAATCGAGAACCTACCCCACCAGCCATAATAGCTACGTAATTATTTTCCATTTTATTTTAAAATTTTTGACAAGTCTGCAGGCGAATAGTTTATTGATTTTAATGTTTTATTGTCAGGTTCTCTAAAAACTAAATAATGATTTCCTGATTTTTCTATCCTTGAAGATTGTCCTTTATTTTCTAAATAATGTTTTTGAGTCAACTGAGCTTCTTCTAAAGTTTTGCAAGTTTTGCTCATATTAGAACGCTGAACTTCATTAAATAATGTTTCAAACTTGTCTCCCATACCAAACTCTAATATGGCACCTGCTAAAACATATTGTATATCACAAAATGCGTCTGCAACCTCGACCAAATCGTTATTTTGGATAGCTTCTTTTAATTCATTCAACTCTTCTTGAAGTAACGAAATACGTAAATCCGCTCTAGCTTTAGAAGGAATTTGAGGCGTTTCAAGCACAGGATGTTTGAATGTTTTATGAAAAAGAGAAACATCATTAAGCGAATCAGGAGTTTTCATATTGAGTATGGTATTTTATATGTTTTTTAGAAAGAAACAAATGTAATATTTTTTTATTTTTAATTCTATCTAAACCAATCATCAAAAAAAGCGTATAAAACTAAAAATAGTCAAAATGCTTTACCTGTCAGTATTAAATATTGTTTATAAACTATTTATACGTACAAACTATATTTAGTTGTTAATCAATGGTTTTTTATAAAAAATACTGATGTTGAGTTAATATTTATGTGAGTCATAAGATTAAAGGTCCATAGTTTTGAAAAAAATATTTAACATTTTTGATGATTACCTACTTCACCCTAACTTAAAAAGTGGTGGTATGAAGCAACATAAAGCGAGAATGCTTTTAATGTTACTATTTATTATATTGCTCATTATTGTATGTCTGACACTATTCAAATCTTATAACCATTTAACTATTAACTTACAATTAGAATTGGTTATCTATTCAATTATATTTTCTTTTATATTGTTTAGAGTAACAGGTTCCTTACAACTTACTAGTAACCTATTAATTGCACTTCTTTTTGCTATATCCATTAATGTTATACTAACGTCTGGTGCTATATTTTCAGAATTAAACTCTTGGGTAATTGTACTTCCTGTAATTGCATTTATGTATGCCGAGAAGGTATCTGCCATGCTCTGGTTTGGAATTATTGTTATTACTCAATTTCTTTTATACTTTTATACTTCGCAAGATGTCGTTAAGCATACTGAAATAAAGATAAATGACCCTTTTTATTTTTTCGCTTTAAGTGTTCTCCTTGCCATATTTCTATTCTTCTTGGCTTATGTCAATAACTATACCTCGAATAAAATAATAGGTGATTTAAATAAAAACCAACTTAACCTAGTCAAAGCGCAGCAATCTTTAGAGTTAACCAACGAAAACTTAGAAAATAGAGTATCCCAAAGAACTAGCGAACTACAAGATAGTCAACAAAGGTATCGTTCCATCATCGACCATTTGAATGCCGCTATTCTCGAAACAGATATTTACGGAAATATGCACAAAATATTTGATAAAGATGATTTAATTTTATCTTCTCACAGAGTCGAATTAAATGATTTAAATATCAAACAAATACTTCCTTATAAAAATGTATATATCAAAGAATTGGCACAGGGAAAATATGTCAACTTTGAAACACAAATTATTGATGGTCAAGGTAATCCTAAGTGGGTTTTAGTATCGTCTTCTCCTCTTCAATCCACTGAAAGTGAAATAACAGGTCTAGTTCATTTAGTATTCGATATCGACGAGCGTAAAAAAATGGAGAATGACCTTATCCAAGCAAAAGAATCCGCTGAAAAAGCTCAAAAGGCTGAAAAAATGTTCTTAGCGAATATGAGTCATGAAATTCGTACTCCACTAAACGCCATTATTGGTATGTCGTTTATGATGAAAGATACCGCTATGGATGCTCGTCAAAAAGACCATATAGATGTCATTCTTTCGTCTGCCGAACTACTCAACGGGTTGCTTCGAGATATTCTCGATTTCTCTAAGATTGAAAGTGGCAAGATGATTCTTCAAAACGAGCCTTTTAAACCTCTTTCTATATTCAATGGACTGAAGAGAACCTTTGAAATGAAATGTGAAGATAAAGCCATCGAACTCGATAGCTCTATAGATTCTAAAATAGATGATATTACCTTATTAGGGGACCCTATTCATCTAAGTCAAATCACGATGAATCTACTCAGCAATGCTGTAAAATTCACCGATATTGGGAAAGTAACATTCCATGTAGAATCTACCGAAAAAGATAATGCTATGTGGCTAAGAATATTGGTTAGAGATACAGGTATAGGCATTAAACAAAAAGATTTAGATAAAATATTTCAACCTTTCAAGCAATCAGAAAGCCAAGGAAAACATAGCCAAGGTACAGGTTTAGGACTTGCCATTACCACTAAATTAATTGAACTACATCATGGTGATATTGACGTAAAAAGTGAATTGGGTAAAGGAACTACCTTTGTCGTAAATATCCCATTCCCTATTATTAGTGAAGATGAAAGCGAAAGACTGAATAAAAATATTAATGAATCGTTCGAAAACCATGTTACCAATTCTAAACGAATATTGGTGGTAGAAGATAATCCAATGAATCAAAAATACATTAAAGGTGTATTAAGGAAATGGGGCGGAGAATACGATATTGTTGAAAATGGTCAAATTGCTTGCGATTATTGCAAAGAAAGAGAGTATTATGTAATCTTCATGGATCTTCAAATGCCTGTGATGGACGGATTCCAAGCCACTCACCATATACGTAATGAAGAAAATCTAAACATGAATACCCCTATTGTCGCACTGACAGCCGGAGCAGTCATGGATATTAAAGAACAAGCATTGAGTTCAGGAATGAACGATTTTTTAACGAAACCCTATAATCCTTCTCAGTTAAATGCATTTTTACCCGCTTTGACAAAAGAAGAAAGCCCCAAATAATAAATCTGATTATTTGAGGAATTGTGACGTAAAAAACATTTCACCCCAACGAATTCATTCGCAATAATATCTAATTATAACAAAGGTTTTACTACCTTCCAAACATTTTCTAAAACAATCCTTTGCCCCGTAGCATTCGGATGTTTTCCGTCAGGAAGATTTAAAGTTGATACGCCCGCTACATTTTGCAAAAAGAAAGGAATTAAACTCGTCTCATGTTTTTTTGCCAGTGTAGGAAATATCTTGTCAAATTCCGCCACATACTCCTGTCCCATATTCGGAGCCGCTAACATTCCAGCCAAAACTATCTTCACTTTAGGGTGTGTTTTCTTGACTGTCGTTATTATTTTATCCAGATTTTCTCTAGTCTGACTGACATTTAATCCTCTCAACATATCATTAGCACCCAGTTCGAGAATAAAAACATCTACCTGCTGATTCAATGCCCAATCCAATCGACTCAATCCATTAGATGTCGTTTCTCCACTAATCCCCGCATTAACCACTGCATACCCCAACCCCAACGAATCCAACCTACTTTGCAGCAATGATGGCCAAGCTTGATTTTCATCTAAGCCAAAACCTGCGGTAAGACTATTCCCAAAACATAAAATAGATTTAGTCTTGTTTTTATCTTCTTTGGTAGAAATCTCAGACTTCTTTACGGCTTTGTTCTCAACATCTTTAGTAGATTGCTGTTTATTATCACATTGACAGAATATTAGAAAAATTAATATTGAGAAAATAGAAGTCGAACGCATCATTTTTTGGGTATTAAATTTTAATAAAAGAACGAAAATAATAGTTTTTAAGCAATGCAAGAAATTTTAAAAGTAGAGAACCTACAAAAAGTGTACTCTAACGGTTCTAAAGAACTAACGGTTTTAGAAAATATTAATTTTACAATCAACGAAGGCGAATCCGTTTCTATCATAGGAACTTCTGGTAGTGGAAAAACGACACTCTTAGGATTATGTGCAGGGTTAGACAATGTTTCTTCTGGTTCTATACATCTATGTCAAAAAGAATTAAACAATCTATCCGAAGATCAACGAGCCGATGTTCGAAATTATAATGTGGGTTTTGTTTTTCAAAACTTTCAATTAATTCCTACTTTGACCGCGATGGAAAATATTTTAATTCCATTAGAATTACAAGGCAAAAGTGATCGTACCGAAGTTGCCATGCAATTATTAGAAAGAGTCGGACTAGCAGACAGGGCAAACCACTACCCTAACCAACTATCGGGAGGAGAACAACAAAGGATTTCTATTGCTCGGGCTTTTAGTAATCAACCTAAAATTTTATTCGCAGACGAACCCACAGGTAATCTGGATGAAGCAACTGGGGCAAAAATTGAGAAATTGATTTTTGATCTGAATAAAGAACAAAACACTACCTTGGTTTTGGTTACCCATGATTTAGAATTAGCAAAAAAAACAGACCGTGTCATAAAACTAAAAGGCGGAAAAATTATTGAAGACCTAACCACTGTTAAATAAATAGCTGCATGAAATTTTCACTATTACTTAGAACAGCCATCAATGATAGTAAACGAAATAGAGGGCGGTTATTTATTTTTATATCTTCTATCATTTTAGGGATTACAGCCTTAGTTGCTATAAATTCATTTAATTATAACCTAGTAAAAGACATTGATAGTCAGGCGAAAACCATTTCAGGAGCAGATATTACTTTTTCTTCTAAAAATGAATTTTCTCAAGACGTTCGTTTACTCATTGACTCCTTGCAAGCTGAACCCGCTGAGCAGCACGAACTATTCTCAATGGCATATTTACCTCAAGTAGATGCTTCTCAGTTTATCCGAGTCAAAGCATTAAAAGGAAATTTTCCTTTCTATGGAAAAATGAAATCCGAACCTGAAAATGCTTACCGCTCATTTCAAACTAATAAAACAGCTTTAGTTGACCACAATTTATTAAAAGAACATAATCTAAAAACAGGCGATTCTATAAATATTGGCGAACGTTCTTTTATTATAGAAGGAGCATTATTGAGTGATTTTGGAGGTTCGGGCGTAGGAAGCACTTTCGCACCCAGCGTTTATATTCCATTAGATGAATTAAAATCAACAAACCTTGTCCAAGAAGGTAGTTTGATAGAATATAAATACTATTTGAAAACCGTTGATGGTTTTGATGCTGATGCTTGGAAGAAACAACACAAAGCAACCTTCCAAGATGATAATGTGCGTGTTCAGACGCTAAAAGACCAAAAAAGAAACCTTAAAGATGCCTTTCAATTTTTGAATAATTTCTTAAATTTGGTAGCCTTAGTTTCATTAATTTTGGGTTGTATCGGAGTGGCAAGTAGCGTATTGATTTATATCCGTTCAAAAATAAATTCCATCGCTGTTTTCAGATGTTTAGGCATGCACGGAAATGACGCTTTTCTAATATTTTTTATTCAAATTTTCATTTTAGGGTTCATAGGTGTCTTGATAGGTGCTTTTTTAGGAAGTGCCATTCAAATATTATTACCTATCGTTCTGAAAGATATTCTACCTTATGAGGTCAACTTAACCGTTTCTTATCGAGCGGTTTTTGAAGGAGTAGGCATCGGATTAGTTATGACGATGTTATTTGCTATTATTCCGTTAATGGGTACACGTTTGGTGAGTCCATTACGAGTATTAAGACAGGACGACAGTCAAAAAACAAAAGACCCTTTGCGTAACATAGTCATTGCAATTGCTTTATTATTCTTGTTCGCTTCCTTATGGGTATTGACAAACGACATCATGCTTTCTTCTTTTTTCCTTTTAGGTTTACTGATTATATTCGCTTGTTTATTTAGCGTAGCAAGTTTATTGATGTGGGTCGTTAGAAAATATGTCCCCCATTCATGGAGTTATGTTTTTAGACAGGGTGTTTCTAATTTATATCGCCCCAATAATCAAACCAGAACATTAGTCGTTTCTATTGGTTTGGGAACCACTATATTAACCATATTGGTCATCGTTCAAAGTTTATTATTAAATAATGTTAGAATGATGGATGCTGGTAATCAACCCAATATGATTGTTTTTGGTATCGAAAAAGAACAAACCGATTCATTGCATGCACTAACCAAGTCGATGGGTATGCCCGTAATTCAAGATGTTCCAATCGTTACGATGCGTCTTGACGAATGGAAAGGCCGTTCCAAGTCTGAATGGTTAGCCGATACTACCGTCCAACTCGAAAGATGGACCGTCAACCGTGAGGCTCGCGTAACTTATCGAGACTATTTAGAAGACGACGAATCTTTGACCGCAGGAGAATTTAAAGGGGCTTACGATGGTTCAGATTCTATATTTATTTCTTTGTACGAGGATTATGCCGCAGGTTTAGGCGTAGAGTTGGGAGATGAATTGATATGGAATGTTCAGGGAACAAGAATCAAAACTTATGTGAGTAGTTTCAGAAAAATTCAATTCAATTCCATGAATACCCGTTTTTTCATTCTGTTTCCGACAGGAGTTTTGGAAAAAGCCCCTCAATTCAAGGTATTGGTAACCAAGTCTCCTGATAACGAAACCATGAGAACTTTCAGAACGGAAGCTACCAAAGCATTTCCTAATATTTCGGTAGTTGATTTAAGTTCTATTTTGACTACACTAAATGACATTATTAGTAAGATTTCCTACATCATACAATTCATGGCGGGGTTCAGTGTACTAACGGGTTTAGTTGTTTTGATAAGTTCTTTGCTGTTGAGTAAATTTCAACGAATCAAAGAAACGGTACTTTTGAGAACCTTGGGTGCCAGTCGAAAGCAATTGATTCTCATTAATGCCTCTGAATATATTTTCTTAGGTCTAATTGCTGCTATTACGGGAGTTATATTAGCTATTGGTTGCGGGTTTTTATTAAGTCGGTTTATATTTGAACTCCCTGGATTTGCGGTGCAATGGTCTCAAGTTTTATTTATTTGTTTGGGTGTAACAGGACTAACGGTTGCCATCGGCCTGTGGAATACTCGTGATTTAATTAATGAATCTCCTCTAAAAGTATTGAGAGATTCGGTTTAAGAAGTTAGCATTCGGCTCTATTCTTTTTAATTTTTCATCATAGAATAGAGCCGAAACAACTCCTAACCTATTGTCAAAGACATTAACACATATATAGTTTATTTGGAATACTATTTGTAACAAACAGTCTAAGTACACATCATTTATATTAAACGGTTATTTACGTGTACCATTACCTAATAAACTATAAAACGATTATGAAAAACTTATTTTCAATCTTTTGCCTTGTTCTATTATCAAATGTACTTTCTGCTCAATCAATAGCTATAAAAGGAGGTTTGAATCTTTCTAATATGGTTATTAAAGACAGTGATTTTGATACCAAAGACTTCTCCAGATTTAAAACTGGCTACCACGCTGGAGTCGTAGGAAACATCCCTTTTGGAAATGGGCTTTCTTTAGAAACTGGGTTACTTTTTTCAACAAAAGGACTTAAAGTTGATTTAAGTGACTTAGTGAATGATAGTTTTACAGAAGTAAGTTATACTTCTCAAATCGACCTTAATTATTTGGATATTCCTATTGCTATCCGCAAAACTATAGACCTACCCGTCGTAGATATTTATTTTAAAGCTGGTGGTTACTTGTCTGCTGGTTTATCTGGAGATGCTATCACAAGAGTTAACGATTTAGTTTCGAATGAAGTTATCGAAATACCTGAAGATGTTCCATGGGGAGAAGATGGTGGTTATAAAAGGTTAGATGGTGGTGCCACGGTTGGTTTGGGAGTCGAAATCAAATCTATTTTAATAGAAGCGTCTTATGATTTTGGTCTAACTAATATTTCCAACGTCACAGCTAATGATACAGAAGTTAAAAATAGAGTCGTTAAACTTTCTGTTGGATATGTTTTTGGAAGATAAAAGCTTATCATAAAGCAAAAAGGCTTTCATTTGTAGAAATGAAAGCCTTTTTGAATGAAAGTAATACGATTATTGCAACTTAAACTTAACAGGTAAATTAAAGTAAGTAGAA
>CALAJP010000253.1 GCA_937922815.1 uncultured Saprospiraceae bacterium | reverse complement strand
GAGACTTTTATCCAAATTCATAGCAATATTAGATTCATTAGAGGCTCTTTACGGGATGTATTCCTACAAGAAGCGTTATTTGACAAGGAAGTCAACGATTAAGAAAATACTGGAACAACAATCCGCAAAATTTTATGAGGGGATACGTCCTCATAAAGCGATAGTTTCGATAGATAAGCCTCATATTCGCCCAATAGTTAGAGGTAAAGAAACAAAAAGAGTGGAGTTTGGGAGTAAGGTACATAAGTTTCAAATAGATGGAATTAGTTTTATCGAACATATTAGTTTTGAAGCCTTTCACGAGGGTATTCGACTGCGAGATACGATATGGAAAGCTCAAAAAATGACCAAGAAAAAGGTGAAAGTATTGGGAGCAGATGCCATCTATGCCACCAACCCAAATAGATCTTATACTACAAAAAATAACATACAAACAGATTTTAAACCCAAAGGAAAAAAAGGAAAAAAAGGAAAACACAGTAAACACAAAATGCAGCTTTCAAAAATGATTACCAAAGAAAGGGTAAGTCGCCTTGAGGGAAGCTTTGGAACTGACAAAGAGTACTATCTTCTGAATAAAATTAAAGCGAGAACTAAAGAGACTGAAATTTTATGGATTTTTATAGGAATCCATACCTCAAATGCTTTGAATATTGGAAGAAGAATGGATCAAACCACTTCTCTAGCTGCATAATTTCATTCCGTTATATGCTATTTTTTAACTTGCACACATTGTGTAGAGATGCTTGTTTGCCTTTACTTCTGAATATCCCTAGCTCAAAATAAAAAAGAGAGATTCGTTACGAAAACAAACCTCTCTTAATGGGTATAATTAAGCCCTTTTTATTCTTCATTAGGCTTCAATAAATCATAAAACTGATCTAACTTAGGCAGGATAACAATCCTAGTCCTTCTATTTAGAGAACGTCCTTCTGAAGTATTATTATCCGCTATTGGAAGATACTCACCTCTACCTGCTGCAATTAAACGAGATGGGTTTACGCCATATTTCATCTGTAATACACGAACAACACTGGTGGCTCTTTTTACACTCAAGTCCCAATTGTCTTTAATGCCACTTTTTTTGATTGGTTTATTGTCCGTATAGCCTTCAACCATAACTTCTAGGTTAGGTTTATTTTCAATAATTTTAGCAATTTTACTTAGTACTCCATTCGCTTTGCTCGTCAAGGTTGAGCTTCCACTAGTAAAAAGCATTTTATCTGATAAATTAATAAAAACTACTGACTTATCAACTTTAACATCAATATCATTGTCTGCGATACCGTCTCTCAGCTCAGATTTCAAATTATAAGACAACGCTAAATTAATAGAATCCGTTTTGGATTTAGCTGCTTTTAATGCATTAATATATTTGTCACGCTTTTCCATTTGTGCTAATGTCTCTTTTATATTATCATTAGCCGATTTAGACAGGACAGTCAAGCCTTCAACCGTTTCAAATTGTTTGTCTCTTTGTTTTTTAAGGTCAGAGACTTGTTCTCTCAAAGAGTTGATTTGTTCATCTTTTAATTTGGATGTACTTTTATTAGTCTTTTTAAAGTTTTCTAGTTCTCTTTCACAGTTTTCTAACTTTATGGCGTCTCTACTTAGCTTATCATTACAAGTTCCTAGTTGTTTATTCATTATTTCGAACTCAGACTGAAGAGATAAATATTCTTTTTTAGAAACACAAGAAGCTAAACTCCCTATACAGAATAAGGCAACTGCATATTTTAATTTAAAATTCATTTTAGGTTGTAAGTTATAAGGATTATAAAATTTAAGATTTGTAATTATTAAACATTATTATGAATTAGAAATATAATGCTTTTTTTTTATATACAAAATTGACAATCCATAATTTTCAGTACTTACGCCAAAATAGTCGTTCCGAATGAAATAGTAAACACACCTTTACAATTTATTCGCGTTTATAATACTCAATAGTTCATCTCTATAGTTTTTACCAACTGGAATATGCTTTTTTTGCCCTTTTTCTAATAATTCGACCATATTCCCTTCCAATGCTAATATTTTATCTAGCGATACAATAAACGATCGATGGATTCTTTTAAACATTTTTTGAGGTAATTTACCTTCTAAACTTTTCATTGTTTGCAATGTAATGATTCGTTTGTTATCCATTTTTATCATTACATAATCTTTTAATCCTTCGATATATAAGATGTCAGAATATAAGACCTTAATTAATTTTTTATCTGATTTCACAAAGAAGAAATCGCTTTCAGCCGACACTACTTCTACTGTTTCGGTAGGAGCAATAGGTTTTAATGAAGCTTTTGCTTTATTAACTGCTTTCATAAAGCGATCTACCGAAATAGGTTTCAATAAGTAATCTACGGCATTCAGCTCAAAGCCTTCAACGGCATATTCGGAATACGCTGTGGTAAAAATTACTTTTGGTGGATTGGCTAAACTTCTAAGAAAATCAATTCCCGTAATTTGGGGCATTTGAATATCTAAGAACATAATGTCAATTTGTTCCATTCCTAAAACTTTGTTCGCTTCAAGTGCATTGTTGCATTTGGCTACCAATTCTAAATCTTCGAACTTAGAAATATGTGCTTCTATGATGTCTTGTGCTAGGGGTTCGTCGTCAACTATTATTACTTTATACATATTTATTTTTTATAGTTATTTTAATTGCAACATAAAATCTACGATATATGCGTTGGGCGTATCTTTTATGATTAATTCATATTTATTAGGGTAAATTAAATCTAATCTTCTGCGAACATTTTTCAGTCCTATACCTCCGCTTTTTTTACCTGAAAGAGAAGGCATACTGGGTGCTTTAGAATTTTCTACATGAAAGATAATTGATTCCTCCTCTATTATCAAAACACTATCCATATAACCATCTATAATCTGAGAGTTTAACCCATGTTTGAAGGCATTTTCTAAATATGGAATGAATAATAACGGGGCTATTTGTAAGTTACGAGGCTCGCCCTCTAATTCAAAAGTTATGCGACCTTTATTCGCATTTCTTATTTTCTCTAACCCCAAATAATTCTTAATATAGTTAATCTCTTTTTCTAAAGGAACCAACTTTTCATTACATTCATATAGCATATACCTCATCATTTCTGATAGTTTTAACACCATATCGGGAGCATCGTCAGATTTTTTAAGTGTTAAAGCATATAAACTATTAAGTGTATTAAACAAAAAGTGAGGGTTCACCTGAGAACGTAAAAAATTCAATTCAGATTGCATTTTTTGCGTCTCTAAAATCTGCCTATCCCGCTGATGAGCAATCCAATCAAAAACAATAGCAGACATCGTTCCCACCATTGCAAATATCAAATTGAGCAAAAATATGTACCATTGGTTAGCTATCAAATCATCTCTAAAGGAAATACTTAAGTTAGAAGATAACATTCCATACCTATAGTAAAGCAAAATAATCTCTAAGGCACTTAAACTAAAAACAATTACAATCAAAGAAAAGGCATAAAAGAGCCACTGCTTCTTTTTGAAATATAGCGACATCAAATAGTTGAGATTCGTATAAAATACGCCTACTAATATCGAGAACTTGATTAACTGATTCACTAACACAAAACCTATTCCCAGCGAATAGTCTTGGTTGAATAATAAAAAAAACAATATCAATACCCATAAAATAGCATGATAGGTGTATCGATGCTTAAAAAATGAGATAATATTATTTAATATATTCGAATTCAAAATCAGTTATATTTGATTGATTACGAATAAAAAATATTCTATTCGCGTTTTAACAAGTTCAAATATAAAGACTCCAATAATGGTTTTAATAAAATATCGCTAAATACTAGAGAAATCTCTACCAATCGGAAAAAACAAAACCTTACCAAATATTGACTTCGGGTTCTAATTGAATTTCAAATTGTTGAAAAACATCTTTTTGGATAAGGCTACATAATTCTTTCACCTCCTCTCCAATAGTATTATTTCTATTTACTAAAACTAAGGCTTGATGCGTGTGAACCCCTGTTCGTTTATAATTTTTACCTTTCCAACCTGATTTTTCAATTAACCAGCCTGCAGGAATTTTAATCAGAACATCAGAAATAGGATATGATGGCATTTCGGGGTAATCCGCTTTTATCTTTTCACTCAATGCTATATTTACAATTGGGTTTTTAAAGAAAGAGCCACAATTTCCAATTTTCTTAGGGTCGGGTAATTTTGATTGTCTAATTTCAATAATAGCCTGAGAGACTTGTTGCGGAGTCGGATTAACAATATTTTCGCGTTCCAAAACCTCCTTTATCGCTCCGTAGCGAATACTTACGTTAGGAGTTTTAGACAATTTTAATTGAACATTGGTAATAAAAAACTTACCTTTCAGTGCATTTTTAAAAATGCTATCTCGATAATCAAATTGACAATCCGAATTATTTAACGAACAAAATAATTCTTTCTCGATGTCGAAATACCTAACATTTTCTATTACAGATTTCACTTCTACGCCATAAGCTCCTATATTCTGAATAGGTGCCGCACCGACAGTCCCCGGGATTAAAGAAAGGTTTTCGATACCATAATAATTATTATCCAAGCACCACAATACCATTTGATGCCAATTTTCACCACTCCCAAATTCTACCCAAATATGTTGTTCGTCTTCTTTTACGGTTCTAATTCCTTTTATTTCATTAAGCAACGTGATTCCCTTCAATGGATTAGTTACTAACAAAATATTACTTCCTCCTCCTATAATTTGAAATGGTTCTCCTTTATTTTCTTTAAAAAAGGATGCTACATTTTGCTCATTTTCTATAATGATAACCTTTTCAGCTTCTACATCTAACTGAAAAGTATTATTATGAAGTAAAGAATAGTTTTTTCGCAATGACATGGGAGCTGAGTTATTTTAAAATTACATTCTTGATGGCATTTCTATACCTATCAAATTCATACCACTTTCTAACACTTGACCAACTGCTTTACATAGTTGTAATCTAAGTGTTATTTTCTCTTCAGATTCGGCTTGAAATATTTTCAACTCTCCCCAAAACTTACTAAATAACTTCGCCACATCATAGCAATAATTCGCCACAACTGATGGGTCATAATTATTGGCAGCTTCAGTAACAATTTGAGGGTATTGACTTAACAGTTGTAATATAGATTTTTCAGTTAATTCCAAAGAAGGAGAGCTTCCTAAATTATCAAAGTTTATATTTTTCTGTTTCGCTGTTCTCAATGTATTTTGAGTTCGTACATATTGATACTGAATATAGGGCCCAGTGTGTCCTTGAATATCAACCGAAGAATTAGGGTCAAAGACCATTCGTTTTTTAGGGTTTACTTTGATAATAAAATATTTCAAAGCGGCTAATCCTATTTTTTCAATAATTTCTTTTTGTTCAGCAGGCTCCATATTCGCAATTTCGCCTTTTTCCTCTGAACTTTTTCGTGCCTCTTCTATCACTTCTGCTACTAAATCATCCGCATCGACAACGGTACCTTCTCTCGATTTCATTTTACCTGTTGGCAAATCAATCATACCATAAGAAAGGTGATGTAATCCGCTAGCAAATGGTTTTTCCATTCGCTTCATAATTTCAAATAAAACTTTGAAATGATAATCTTGTTCATCCCCAACAACATAAACCATCTTTTCAGATTGGTGATTATCGTACCGAACACAAGCAGTGCCTAAATCTTGAGTCATATAAACAGATGTCCCGTCAGAACGCAATAGTATTTTTTGGCCCATATCTACATCGTCCAAATCAATCCAAACAGAACCATCTTCTTTTTTATAAAATAGTTTACTATTTAGCCCTTCTTCAATGACTTCTTTTCCTAACAAATAGGTATCCGATTCGTAATATAAAGCATCGAAATTAACTTTCAGTTTGTCATAAGTTGAATTAAATCCATCATAAACCCATCCATTCATTTGTTTCCACAATGCTCTAATTTCTGTGTCGTTGCTCTCCCATTTTATCAACATTTCTTTAGCTGCTTTTCCTAAGTTAGAAAAGTCATTGAAATAGTTGTTTTTATATCGCTTATAAAATGATTCTGCCGTTTCTTCTTCTTTCTTTTTATCATTAAAGGCCTGGGTAGCGGCTTCAGTTAACTGCCACTTTTTATATTCCTCTTGGAACATTTTATCAAATTGAACATAATATTTTCCAACTAAATGGTCGCCTTTAATTTCGTCTTTGGAAGGTGTTAAAGCGTTATCATCTAATTGCCAAGCTAACATGGATTTGCAAATAGCAATCCCTCTATCATTAATAATCTGCGTTTTGACAACTGAATAACCTTCATTTTTGAAAATATTAGCCATTGACCAACCTAATAAGATATTTCGAATATGTCCTAAATGCAATGGTTTATTAGTGTTGGGTGAAGAATACTCAACTAAAACTTTTTTGTTATTAGATTCTTTTTCTCCAAAGCTAGGGTTGGATAAAATATTATCAAGGTTTGTTTTCCAAAAATTATCTGCAATCACTAAGTTTAGAAAACCTTTTTGAACATTAAAAGCTACAATTTCGTCTACAGAGTTCAACAATTCTTCCCCTAATTCCTGCCCTATTTGAGCAGGGTTCTTTTTCCCCATTTTCACATAAGGAAAAACAACAACAGTAACATCTCCTTCAAACTCCTTTCTTGTGTCACCAATATTAGGTTTTGGAATTTCGACTTCGGGCGAATAAAGTTTTTGAATTGCCTTTTTTACCGCAGGCTCTAATATTGTTGCTATTGTATTCATCTTGATAAAATTCTATTAATTTTTTATGCAATCGCAAAACTAACGAATTCTATACTTAGATATAAATTCAATTACAAAAAACAATAAATAAAAGTGATTGGGTACTAAACTATTTCTTGGTAGTCCCATTTAGATTCACCTTGACCCCGCCTGATATTGAAATGGTTTGAGAACTATTAAACAACGGATTAACTGACGAAGTTAGGATTGTTCGTTGATAAGTGGGTTGAACATAAATACTCCACTTCTTGTTAATAATACGTTGAATACCTACGCCCAAATTTGCCGATAAATAATTATAATTTCTTGGTTTCGCATCTAATAAGCTAGTTTCTACAAATGAACTTGGAATATCGTCCGAAATAATTCCCAAAGATGGTTCTTCAGATGAATTTAGCGTTCTCGATACTATAGGTTCATAACCTGTAGTACTTAAACCGAAACTGAAAACACCTCCTGTAACAGTGTAAAAGTCCCATTTATCTGAATTATCAAATTTCCATTTGAAATTTAAAGGAACTTTCAACATCGACATTTCCATTACATCTACGGATTGTAATTCATCAAAGTTAATGTCTTCATATACAGAAGCAAACGAGTTATTTGAATATAGAAGCCCTGTTTCAATTCCCCATTTTCGAGTATCTATCCCAATAGACACTCCACTATTTAAGGCATGCGAAACTAAACTTTCATTCTCTGATAGTCCTTGAACTTGCTCAGAATAAGCTAAGTCTGAAAATTCTCCCCCAACAAACATAGATGCTTGCAGTGCAATTTTTCGACTTCGTTTATTTAATAAAAATGGCGTATTTAGATTTCCTCCCCAACCATTTTTTGATTGGTGTAGTGCATAAACATTATTCGATGTTTGAGCAAAATTTGGTTGATAAATTAAATCCCTTAGCACTTTATATAATCTATCAAACTTTTGATTCAATTCGAAATCGGATAATACATATTTTTTAGTATAATTTTCGTATAAAGCTAATTCTATACTAGATAATTTCACGGCACTATCTCCTTGAAAATGTAATATTGGACTATCTGTTATTACTTTCTCATCAATCGTTTTTACTCTATTTCTAAAATTAAAATCTGTATCCTTTTCAATCTTTATTGGCAAAGTTGGGATAGGGCTCGAAATTTCATTATTTCGCTGTTCTACTGAATTATTAGTTAAAAAGTAAGCTATTAAACCTATAAAAAGTGAGCTTATGCCAATTGCTGCGTAAAGTTTATACTTATTATTAGATTGAGGAATTCGTGATTTTATTTGATTGAAGTTAGGTGTGGGCGGAGCAACCTGAGCTGCATTAATTTTTTGTTTAGCAATTTCATCAAAAAGGCTGTTATTTCTCTTTTCCGTAAAATCACCCCAATTAGGGCTAGGTATTCCTTCGGAATAATGCTCTAACTTATTTTTAAAAATATTGTCTATTTTATTAATTTCTTCCATTTTGACTATTCAATAGTACTTTTAGTTTAGAACGAGCTTTTACTAAATTTGATCGACTCGTACTTTCAGTTATACCTAAAGATTGTGCTATTTCTTTGTGTGAATACCCCTCTACAACGTATAAATTGAATACAGCTCTATATGCTGGAGATAAACTATTGACCATTTTCATAATTTCAGCTTCAGCCAAATTAGACAACACGCCAATATCATTTGAAGTTATTGACAAAACCTCATCAACATCTTCAGTTCTTCTCCGTATTGATTTTCGATAAAAGTCGATAGCAGTATTTATAAAAATCCTTTTTGCCCAAGCATTAAAAGAAGTTCCCAATTGGTATTTATGAATATTATTAAATACTTTGATAAACCCTTCTTGTACTATGTCAAAAGCATCATCTTTACTACTAGCATATCTTAACGACACAGAATAGGCTACAGAAAAAAAAGATTCATATACTTTTTTTTGAGCCCACTCCTGTTTATCAACACAAGCCTGTATTAATTCCTCTTCTTGGCTGTCGCTCTTCAAATTTCGGCAATTCAGTTTACAAAATCAAAGAAAAATTTCGAACAAACGAACAAGAATATCCTGTAATCTAAACGTATCCTCATATAGATATGCTGCTTTGTTACTCAAAATAGTTCTAAATATTTTTTTAAATTAAAATTAAAACTAATGTCTAGTATAAATTAGTATATTTCACTAAAAAACTGAACATTATTAACTTAAATAACAGTAAACCTAAAGTAAGGTTTATTTGGAAAAATAATGTTAGTTCTTCCAAAGATAAATTTTAATTGAAAAAATATGAAAAAAAAGATTCAAATCAGGGCTGCCTCCCTTCAAGATTTGCCTATCTTAAAGGGATTTGAGCAAGGAATAATTGAATTTGAAAGACCTTTTGACCCAACCATTGCAGACGATATAAGCTATTACGACATCGAGGATATGATAAAAAGAAAGCATACTGAAGTGATTGTGGCGACTATCGACAATCAATTAATCGGCTCTGGTTATGCAGATATAAGAAAAGCAAAGCATTATTTAGATCACGAAACTTATGCTTATCTTGGGTTTATGTTTGTCAATAAAGACTTTAGAGGACAGGGAGTCAACAAACTTATTATTGATAAGTTAAAAGAATGGTCCCAGTCAAAGGGGATAAACGAATTGAGGTTAGATGTTTACGATGACAACCCAAATGCCATAAAAGCATATGAAAAATCAGGCTTCAAAAGACATTTAGTTAATATGAGGCTTAGGCTCGATTAATTCAATAAAAAATATCCGTAATATGAAAAAAGCAGTACTCCTAAAAAAAATGGACTTAGAAAACCCTTTTCAAATATCTGCCATCGTAATTCTGCTTGCGCTTCTCATTATTATTGTCGGAATGCTAATATCAATAACTGGATTTATTGATATTTCACCGTCCTTCCCTTGGACGGTATCTTCGAGCATGGTCTTTTTTCTGGCTATGATTTTAAGCATAACTATATTGAAAACTAAGAATATTGATAAATTTATGGGGCGTTCAATTCTATCTTTTATAATTACGGTTATTATCACAGGGCTAATTGCATATCTGTTTTCAGGTGAAATTGACAATAAAACAAAAATTTATAAAACCATTTACACCGTTATCAGTTTTGGGTTTTTAGTCTTAATTTCAATCCTTAGCTTTATAAAACGAATTGTAAACTATGCAGAGAAAGAAACATGGGAAGCCCCAAGGAAAAAATAATTTTTAATGTTATAACGTTATCAATAAAAATATTATCATGAAAATACATTTAATACTAATTTTCGCATCCTTATTCCTTGTTCAATGTACCGCTCAAAAAGGGCAACATGAATTTGGGCTTTTACAAAAAGAATTAGGGGAATATGCGGATTATCATACAGACGACCCTGCTATAACTCCTTCTAAGGTTACTAAAAAAGAATGGCAAGAAAGACTGAGCCCAGAAGAATATCATGTGCTTTTTGAACATGGAACAGAAAGCCCTTTTACTGGAAAATTATTGAGTAACAAGAAAGAAGGTACTTATTGTTGTAAGGCTTGTAGTCTTCCCCTATTTGATTCAAGTGCAAAATTCAAATCTGGTACTGGTTGGCCAAGTTTTACTATTCCTAATGCAAAAGGCGTAGTTGGTGTTAATCTTGATCGTACTTATGGTATGACACGCGTAGAAGTGCACTGTGCAAGATGCAACGGTCATTTAGGTCATGTTTTCAATGATGGCCCTCAACCAACAGGTTTAAGGTACTGTATTAATTCATTATCACTTGTATTTGACCCTAAATAAAAAAGAACGAAAATTACATTTTCGTTCTTATAACTGTTATAGTTTGCGTTTATTTATATGGGTTTTCAAACCTTAAATTTTCTGGATAACGATTTCATCAACTTCTTTTCCGTTCTCGAACTTCAATATATATTGACCCGCTGGAAATGAGTTTAAACTTAGTACGAATTCGTTAGCATCTTTTTCTGCTAATATCACATCATTCTCTATCACTTTTCCTTGAGTGTTTAATAAAGTATATTCCAACTCTAACCCTTTAGTACAAGTGTACCCTACTTTTATTATATCAGTTACTTCTATTGCTGATACACCTGTCAATACGATATCGTTTTCTGTGGTTCTGTTTTGGCTATATACTTTTGAATATGATTCTTGACCGCTTACACTTACTATTTTTAAACGGTAAAAGTTATTTCCTTTCTTTGCATTTATATCTAAATATGAGTAGGATTCACCTTTCAATTCGTTTCCTGTTGACTCCACTACTTCTCCCAATTGCTCGTAGCTAATTCCATCTACTGAACGTTCTACTACAAAATGTTTCGTATTCAACTCTTGTGCTGTCTCCCACTCTAAATAATTACCCACTGGTAACGCAAACGTTTCGTTTACTGCTATATCCTTTGTAAACATTACTTCTGCTGAAGTTGCACTTAATTGTACTGACATGATTGCTATAAGAATAATTGTAGATAATGACTTCATGTTACTTTGTTTTTTTGTTATGATATAAATATAAGACCCTACAATACCCTTTCCATTACCTATTTTCGCTTTTGGTGACCGAACTACTTTTTTACATTATACTTTACACCCATTTATTA
>CALAJP010000252.1 GCA_937922815.1 uncultured Saprospiraceae bacterium | reverse complement strand
TTGACCATTGGGCGGAACTTGAATCGTACCTTTTAGGGTAGGAGAAGAAATAATTTCCTTTTTGTATCGCGTTTTGATGGCTTCTCCGTTGAGTCGAATCCCTCTTCTGTCAGTTTGTGGCGTAACTTGGTATTGAGTAGTAGTAAGAGTATTAAACTTGTCCTCGTATTTATAAAACTCAGGGCCACGAGTGATTCTAAGCGTAATGTTTTTCGAATAGAAAGGAACCATTCGAGGAGGTAATTCTTTACGATTAATTTTTGTTTTGATTTCGGAAGCCGAAAAAAGGTCGCCCTTTTTCAACCAACCTTTAGCCTGTTCTAAGGGAGAAAAGCTATCGAGTTGTTGAGGTAAATCGAGTTTTGCAGCAAAGGAAATATAGTTTCTTACACCTCTTTCACATGCTCCAAAATTCAAAACATCTCCTGCTTTTATTTTGATTACCTGATTAATACTAACAGGAAGGTGGTTAATGAAAACATTCGTTTTCGCACCCGTAATGGCAATAAATGTATCTTTCAAAAACTCAATTTTGGGCCCCACCCAAGTCACTTCCATGCAAGGATTATCTAACGGATTTCCGACCAACCAATTTGCCAACAAAAAAGAAACTTTATCCAATGCACCTGCTTCTGGAACCCCCATTGCAGCAACGCCACTTCTACCTGCATCTTGAAAACTAGTCATCCAGCCAGGATGCTGTATTTTTAAATATTGATGTTCCATGCTTCAGGATTTTTTTCAAGTTCGTAAAATTCATTTTTATCAATCGGTATGAAGGTTACTTTGTGTCCCATATTGATAAGAAAATTGGGAGATTGTTGCGTATCGAAAATAGGCAAAGGTGTACGACCCACCAAATTCCAACCTCCGGGGCTGTCATTGGGATAAATCCCTGTTTGTCGCCCAGCTATTCCAACACTGCCTTTGAGTACTTTTGCTCTTGGATTTTCCAATCTGTCTTTGGCAATCGATTTATCGACCAAACCCATGTACGGAAATCCTGGTTGAAATCCCAATAGAAAGGTATGATATGGCTTACCCGCATGTATCTTTATAAAATCTTGGGAATTAATTCTAGCCGATTTGCAGATTCGTGGCAAATCAATTGCCCACTCTTCGTCATAACAAACAGGAATTTGAATATCTTGAGAAGGGGCTAAGTTTTCTAGACTACCAAAATCTAATTGTTTCCACCAACGGCTTAACTTTTCAAACGAAATTTCGAAAGGGTCATATTCAATTAGAATGGAATTGTAACTAGGAATAACTTCTATTAACCAAGGCAATGTTATTTTTGATAAGTATTGAAATGATAGCTTGACCTTTTCGTGGTTTTTTAAAGTAATAGAAGGGCCGAAAGAAATTAAAACGGCTTTTTCGGAATATCGAATAATGTTGGTTTGCATCGTCAATTGAATTGTAAAAATAATTATTGGGGAAACTTACTTACATTCAAGCCACGAAATATAACAAATTTATTTAAGACTTTGGAGTAATTTCATATTCTTGTTTGCCATCTTGTTGATGAATGACGATACTTTTTTGTTTTGAAATAGATTTATTGCTTGCCAATCTTTTTGCATCAGAAGTTTCGATTATGGCAAAACCTCTGTTTAAAACTTTCTGAGGATGCAAGGCATTGACCAATTGTTCTTGATGAAGTAGATTAAGTTTTTGTTCTTGAATCTTTTGTTGAGTCGTCTGAACAACTGAATTTTGATGTTCTTTAAGTAATGTTTTTTGAAAAGAAAGCGATTCTTGAAGATTCAGCGCTAATTGGTTTTTCAATAATGCCAATTCGTTTTTCAATACATCTGTTTTTTGTAAAACTATTTCTTGAACCTGATTTTCCAATTCATTCAAATATTGCCAAAACTGTAGGTTTCTATTGATAATAAATTCAGCAACAGCCGTTGGTGTTTTACAACTTGTATTGGAAATCATATCAGTAACGGATTCATCAATTTCGTGCCCTATACCTGTAATGATAGGAAGTGTACTTTTTGATAATGTTTGACACAGTTCATAAGCATCAAAACACGATAAATCCAGTTTTGACCCACCCCCACGAATTATAACCACCGCATCAAAATTGGTATCTCTGATGATAATTTCTTTCATTCGCTTGGTCACATTAGCCAATACCGAATCTCCTTGAACGGGAATATCAAATAAGGTAGTTTTAAAAGAAAAACCATACGTGTTTTCTCTCAATTGCGTTATGAAATCTACATAACCAGCTGCTTGAGGATTTGATAATATGGCAATTCGTTGAACGACAGGAGGAAGAGGAATTAATTTATTTTTGTCTATTGCTCCTGTTGCGGTTAGCCTTTCGATTGTTTTTTGCTTCTCAACGGCAAGAGAACCAACGGTGAAGTTCAAATCCAAATCATGGATAACCAATTGCAAACCATATTTGACATGATGGTGAACCTTAACTTTTAGCAACACTTTTTGATGCGCTTTTAGCACATCTTCAGCCATAGAACCATGTTCTTGAATGATAAATTTTAGGTCAGAGTTCCAAAGGACAGCCCTCGAAATAGCCACAATTTCATCTCCTTCTTTGTCAATTAGTTCCAAGTAATAATTACCGTAGCGTTTACTAGATTGACTAATTTCACATTTTACCCAATATTCGTGTTCAAAGTTGAGCACAATTACTTGGCGAATGTACAATTGAAGTTGATGTAAATTGACAGCTTCCATTTACGAGTACATTTTTGTAAAAAAGTAGAACCCCAAAATAATTATCGTATGCAAAATTAGAATGATAGTATAAAGTCTATTCCAACTTCCCATTAAAGGAGGTTTTTCGTCAGGTTGATTCATTTTTTTTCTTTTATCGTGAAGGAATCGCAATCATATTCGCAAATATACGGTATGCTCCTGGCACTCCCGCAGGTAATTCTCTAAACCAAGAATAGCCTGAATAAATATAATTTCCTTTTCCGTAAGGTGCTACCAAGAATCCACCATTTCGAGCAGGCTCGTTATTATCGTTACTTGATAGAATCGCTTTCCAGTCACTACTCCATTCATTAGCAAAATATAAGCCTCTTTCTTGTACCCAACCTTCAAAATCTTTGTTTGTTATTTTGTTAGGATAATTCATCACAGAATGGTCAGGGCTTATAATTCGAACTTCAGCATTTTCTTGGGTCACTCTATCTCTAGATAGTTTAATTGGAAAAGGAGCAATTTTATCTGTTTTCAATCTTCTATTGGTATTGTACTGAACGATTACATTTCCACCATTTTCAACATATTTAAACAGTGTTTCATTCGCAAATTTTAGTTTTTCATGAATATTGAAAGAACGAATACCTAAAATAATAGCATCGTATTGGGTTAAATTTAAATTACCAATATTATCTAAATCTAACATCTCGACTTGGTAGCCAACAGATTGCAAACATTCAGGAACTTTGTCGCCAGCTCCTTTAATATAACCTATTTTGTTTCCTTCAATTTTTAAATCCAATCGAACCACTTTTGCCACAGATGGTAAACTTACGATCTGAGCTGGAATATGATTATATTCGATAGAAGTAAAAGATTGCTTATAAGTTTTGCCATCGATGTTTATGGTCGCTTCAATATTACCTTCCGAACTTTCTTTTGATGGACTTAATTCGAATGTATAAAATGTTTCTTCTCCTTTTTTTAGATTTGAAAAGGAATGCGATTTTGGAGAAATAGACCAATCTTTAGGCGTATTAATACTCAAATTTCCACTAAGACCTTCTTTTTCGGTTCTTAATTTTACAGTTACTTGCTGTTTGTTATCATCACTGAAAAGAAAAACATCTTGTTCCAGAGTAGCATAGGCTGGATTGACAATTTCTAATGGTCGAACCAATTCACCGATAGCTGGGTCAACATATTTGTGAACAATATCCTTTTCGATGATAAATTCTTTACCCGAAATATCGACTTTGAATTGAACTTTCAGCGAACGAGGTGTTTCAGGTAAGCCGATAAAACTTTCGTCATTAATCGCATACATTCCTAATGTTCCAGGTTTGGTCAACCAATAATGCTCTGTTTTAGGAATACTGTTCGTTACTTGAAATTCTGATTCTATGATTTTTTTATCATTATATTTCAACATCATATTTTCAGCCAACGAAGTGTTAAGCGGTAAGAGTGTTGCTGATTTTAAGGTAATGGTTTGATTGGAACGA
>CALAJP010000251.1 GCA_937922815.1 uncultured Saprospiraceae bacterium | reverse complement strand
TACGCTGATTGGTCTTCTAGAATGCCGACCTTCTTCAAAAAGTTTGTCGATGAAGAAACAACCATGAATCTAATTATTGATGGAGATTTTGGCAATCTTTCTAATGATGATTTGATGACTTTTATTTCTTTACAAAATGATTTTAATTTCAAAAAAAGTACTCAAAATAAAATTTGTGATTTTCCAATTCATACCCTAATTGAATTAAATAATAATCAAAAGTTTGCTTACATTTTTGACGAACCCTATATGCCATTTAATGAAGATTGGGGGACGGTAAAAAATAATATCTATAAAGTTTCTAATCCAGAAATTGATGCTTACGAAAGATTAAAATTACCTGCTTTTAATGATTTTTTAATGTTTAATTCCGAAATTGATGGTATTAATGGACATATTGATAGTAACCAAATAGCAAACCTATTTTTTGATAATATAACTAATAAAAAAACTTTCTTAGATAAAATAAAAAATAGAGAATTTAAAGTTTCCTATTCTGACCGATATAATCAATCTGAGTTTTCAATGCGGTTAATGCTTCAATTTTTAAATCGACTAAAGCAATTGTGTGAATTTTCTGTAAATAATCTGACGGTTTGTTTAGTCAAGAATTATTTTAGAACTAATAATCATCCATATTTTTTGATTGATAATTATACTTCTTTAGATGATTATAATGATGATTTGATGAAGTTTGAATCAGCTTTTGATTTCTCAATTCAATTAGAAGAGAAAAATATACTTCCGCATAATAGATTTTTTGATTTTATTTCAACTGACGAAAAAGTTAAGTTCAAAATTAGAATTGATGCGGGTATTGCTTATGGCTTTAAACCTGTTAAAAGAATTATATCGCAGGATTTAAACCTAGAAAATGAAATTTTCAAAATTAGAAAGGATAGAGACGAAAAGTTAATCTACACTATCAGTTTTGATTAATAGCTTTTAATTACCTTTTAATAGTCCTGAAAAGACAAAATATATTTGGAGGGGTGGGTGGCGAACCCACCTCCCAAAAAATAGATTTTTATTCATAATACCACCTGTGCAGATACACTGCACACCTGCTGTATATCTTTGAATCATAATCAAAAAATAATAATTGTTATGATGAATAATTCAAATGTAAAATGTCCCAATTGCAAAGAAGTTTTCAAGGTAGATGAGTCTGTCTATTCTGATATTGTGAAGCAAGTGAGAGACCAGCAATTCAATGAAGAACTGAAGAGTCGGTTAGAAGCTGCTAAGAATGAAAAAGAAGCCCACTTTAAAGCTGAAAAAACTAACTTGACGAGTGATTTTCAAGGAAAAATATTGGAATTGAAGAGCGAAATTGTACGTTTGAATGCCCAAAATAAAGAAAAAATGCTAACTCAATTAGCAGATAAAAATGACGAAATTCGTTCCTTGCAATCCAAAATTGAAAACTTTGAAACTCAAATAGAATTGGCGGTTTCGAAAGCCGTTTCTTCTGTCGAAAAACAGAACGAAAGCCTCAAAAATAAACTTACAGTGAAAGATTCTGAGGCGCAACTAGCATTAAGTGCCATCAAAGAACAACATCATTCTAAAATGCAAACTATGAATGAAATTGCTCAAATGAAAGACGATGAAATTGCTCGGTTGAAGGATTTTAAACTAAAAATGTCTACCAAAATGGTGGGAGAAAGTTTGGAACAGCATTGTGAAAACGAATTTAATAAATGTAGATCTAGTGCGTTCCCTAATGCCTATTTCGAAAAAGATAACGACGCTTCTACGGGAACTAAAGGCGATTATGTTTATAGAGAAGTAGATGATGAAGGCGAAGAAATTGTCTCTATTATGTTCGAAATGAAAAATGAAAATGATATGACAGCTTCTAAGAAAAAAAATGAAGACTTTCTGGCTAAGTTGGACAAAGACCGTAAAAACAAAAACTGCGAATATGCCGTTTTGGTCTCTTTGCTCGAATCGGATAGCGATTACTACAACTCAGGGATTGTAGATATGTCTTACAAATACCCGAAAATGTTTGTCGTTCGTCCACAATTCTTTATCATTATCATTACCTTGTTAAAAAATCTGGGTTTGGATGCTTTGAAATACAAGAAAGAACTGACGTTGATGAAAAATCAAAACATAGATATTACCAATTTTGAACAAAGCATGGAAGATTTTAAAATTGGATTTTCTAAAAACTTTCAAAATGCTAGCAAACAATTCCAAAATGCCATCAAAGAAATTGATAAAAGTATTGTCAATCTGGAGAAAACAAAAAAGGCGTTATTGTCTTCTGAAAACAACCTCCGATTGGCAAATAATAAAGCGGATGCCTTAACCATCAAAAAGCTAACCCGCAACAACCCAACTATGAAATTGAAATTTGAAAACTTATAAAAAAGAAATATAAATGATAACAGGTGAATTAAAATCGCAGATAGATGCCATTTGGAATACTTTCTGGACAGGTGGAATTTCCAATACCATCACCATCGTAGAACAGTTGACGTATCTTATTTTTATCAAAGATTTGGATACGACCGATAGCAGAAACCAGCGAGTAGCCAAACGGACTAAAAAAGACTATACACCCATTTTTGGGCCCGATCAAGAACATTTTCGATGGAGAAACCTCAAAGAATTGGATGTAGAGGATTGTCATAGCATCTTTAGCAATACCAAAGACGGTATTTTTCCTTTTATTCGTACACTGGGTAGCGAAAAAAGCATGTTCAGCAGCTACATGAAAGGAGCCGTATTTGGCATTAATAAAGCCAGTGTGCTGGATGAGGTTATCAAAAAAGTGGATCGCCTGGATATGGAAAACAAAGACACCAAAGGCGATATTTACGAATATATGCTTTCCAAATTGGCAGGTGGTGGTAAGGCTGGGCAGTTTCGTACCCCTCGCCATATCATCAAATTGATGGTCGAATTGATGCAGCCTACTATCGATGATACCATTTGTGATCCATCGGTAGGTACAGCGGGGTTCTTGGTGGCAGCCAAAGAATATATCGACAAGAATATTGACCAAACCCAGTTGGAAAAACACAAAGAACACATCAATAGTAGTATGTTTAATGGGACAGAATTCGATGCTACGATGTTGCGTATTGCTTCCATGAATCTGTTCTTGCATGGAGTGACGGCTCCCCGTATCGTGGATGTAGATGCAGTGAGCAAGGACAATACCCTTAGCAATGCTTATACGCTGGTGTTGGCGAATCCTCCATTCAAGGGGACGATAGACAAAGATAGTATTGCACCCAGTTTGAGTGCCGTGACGAATACCAAAAAAACAGAATTACTGTTCTTGGCGCTGATGTTGAGACAGCTCAAAATAGGCGGACGGGCTGCGGTTATTATTCCAGATGGCGTATTGTTTGGCAGTAGCAAAGCCCACAAGAGCATCCGTAAGGAAATCATAGAAAATCATAAACTGGATGCCGTTATCTCTATGCCTAGTGGAGTGTTCAAGCCCTATGCAGGGGTGAGTACTGCCATCCTTATTTTTACAAAAACAGACAATGGCGGTACCAAAAATGTTTGGTTTTATGATATGAAAGCTGATGGCAAGAGTCTTGACGACAAACGAAACCTATTGGTAGATGAGGAGGTATTTGCTGATTTTACGAGTATATTGAATGATCCTGTAGAAATGGAGGACATTCACGAAAACTTCAATCTGCCTGATATTGTGGCTCGTTTCAGAGATAGAGAATATGACACAGAACAGAACCGTAGCCGTACCGAACAGTCGTTTACCGTGCCTATGCAGGAAATCATAGACAATGATTGGGATTTGTCTATCAATCGATACAAAGAAATCGTGTATGAAGAAATTGAATATGATGAACCTAAGGTGATTCTGCAAAGAATTGAAAAATTGAATGAGGAAAGAATGGATTTAATGAAAAAATTACTAGTATAATGGGAATTGAAAAAAAAATAAGTGATTGTTTTCAGTTTGTTCGCAATGGCTTATCGATTAAACAAGAAAGTGGAGCTGGTGGTTTACCGATTACTCGAATTGAAACAATTTGGAATAGTGAAATAGATAATAAACGTTTTGGGTATGCTAATATTTCTTCTTTAGAAGAAGGTAAACATATAAATTATATAATGGAAGCAGGTGATATTTTAATGACACACATTAACAGCCCAAAACACTTGGGTAAAGCAGCTATTTATCAAGGTGTCCCTGAGATATTAATTCATGGAATGAATTTACTTTGTTTAAGACCAAAGATGTCTGTGATTTGTTCTAAATATGCAAATTACTTTTTTAAAAGCAACCAATTTAAATCTATTTTAGTTAAAATTTCTAACCAATCAGTTAATCAAGCTAGTTTTTCAGTGGGTAAATTAAAAAACCTCCCTATTCCCCTGCCCCCTCTTGCCACCCAAAAACGCATAGCCAGCATATTAGATGATGCCCAAGCCCTAAAACAAAAAACAGAAAAACTGTTAGTGGAATATGATGCCTTGGCTCAATCTATTTTCTTGGATATGTTTGGCGATCCTGTTACCAATCCGAAAGGGTGGGAATTTAAGATATTAAATAACCTCGTAACTAAATTAGGCGATGGTTTACACGGTACTCCTAATTTTAGTGATGAAGGTGATTACTATTTTGTTAACGGAAACAATCTAAATCACGGTAAAATAGTCTTAGATAATAAAACTAAAAAAGTATCAAAGGAAGAATATGAAAAATACAAAAAAGAATTGAATACTAATACTGTTTTTGTTTCAATAAATGGTTCTATTGGTAAAATCGCTTTTTATAACAATGAGCCAATAATGTTGGGTAAGAGTGCTTGTTACTTTAATCTAAAACAAGGTTTAATAAATAAAATATTTTTGTATTACGTGATAATTAGTCCGTATTTCTTTAGGTATGCTAAAAGTCAGGCAACGGGAAGTACAATCAAAAATGTATCATTGAAGACTATGAGGAATTTCCCGATTCCTTACCCCCCTCTCGAACTCCAAAACAAATTTGCTGAAAAGATAGCCTTAATCGAGCAACAAAAAGCGATAGCGAAGCAGGAGCTCAAAGAATCGGAAGATTTGTTTAATGGATTGTTGCAGAAAGCTTTTAAGGGGGAGTTGGGGTGATTGGCTGGTTGGGTGATTGGCGTGTTGGCTGGTTGGGTGATTGGCGTGTTGGCTGGTTGGGTGATTGGCGTGTTAGCGTGTTGGGGGAGTTAGCG
>CALAJP010000250.1 GCA_937922815.1 uncultured Saprospiraceae bacterium | reverse complement strand
GTTTTTGGTAGGCACATTTTTAGTGACTTCTATTGATTCTGCTATTTTGGTGTTGAGTAATTTTACCTCTCCCGATTCCAACCCACCTACCTTGCGATTGTTTTGGGGAATAATGATAGGAATTGTTGCCATTGCTTTTATTCTTATAGGAGAAGATGCCCTACTTAAAGTAGCCAGTCAATTACTCGTTATTTTTGCCCTGCCTTTTAGTATTATTTATGGAGGATTGGTGGTCAAATTTTTGAAAGAACGGTTTTAGGATTTTTTTAAAACGAGCAGAATAATGTATTTTGTGTGGGTATAAATAAGTTCTCGTCAATTAATAAAAAATCAAAACCATGAATAAAGAAGCACAAATCAATGAATGGGAAGCATTTAAAAACACCTTCAAAAATGCACTTAAAGATTTTTTTATTGGTGTAGTCCCCGAAATTGATGATTTCAAACCAATAACAGGAATTTTAAAGCCTTCGAAAAAAAGAGAAGTAACATTGGTGATTAAAAACATTGCCGAAAATTGTGAACGATTTAAAATAGGAGTAACAGGGAATAGGAACAACAGAATTGAGGCAAACGAATATCGAGAAAATTATGATTGTGTAAGACTAATTTATCAGTCAACAAGTAAGAAAAGAATTGCTCTTTATGAAGTAGAATTAATAAAAAAAATCAAAAAACTATATCCATCTAAGATTGACAATATCTCCGAAACAGAAGCTACTCATTTATCCGATGTAGATAAATCCTTTGTCATCTATGTAGTTTATAGCACCGCAGAATAATAATATCTAACTCAAAAAATTTAATCAAAAATGCAAAAATTAATCTTGATTGCTGTTATCGGATTTTCATTTCTAAATTCAGCATTTAGCCAAACCACTTTAGAAGAATATAACTATTTAACAAAAGGTTATAAAATTCAAATCGAAAGTGGTTTAGATATGAAAAAAGGATATAGATTTGAAGACCTTCACGATAATTCAGTTATATCAAATTCCGAAAAAGGACCAATTAAACGAACCATGCACTTCAAAGGATTGTATAGAGAAGGCGAAAATATTCCTTGTGCAGTATTGATAATTTATAATAGATTGGACAATAAATTTCGAGATTATATTTGTATTCCTCATTGGGAATCTTCTAAAGAAATTTGGAATATGTGCTTTGACAAAATCAAAGGATATGAAAAAGGTGGAGCAGAAGCTCTGATGTGGGGACTAAGTAAATCGTCCTCGTTCTTTGCAAAAGAATAAAAAAGAAAACTTACGAGAACAAAGTGCAAAACGGCAAGTGAGTCTATGCGCCTCACCTGCGTTTGCACCAACCGTTAGCATTAATTAATCAAACTGAATGAAAGCAAAAAAACTTCTTGAATTCAAACTAAAAGGAGAAAGAAATATCTCATCAAGGAAATCTCTATTAATTGGTGAACAGATTTATGTACCATTCATTTTTGACAAAAAAGGTTTTGTAGCAAGTAAGGTTATTTGCTTGAATAAAGATGACTTTGATGTCATTTGGGAATATGACTACCCATTTGTAATTAATAACATTTTAGAATCTACAAATAAGAATATTCTAGTTTGCTGTATGGACGGTAAACTAATAGAACTTAATACTAAAAACGGTGAGCTGATAAAAAAGCTTGAATTAGAAATGGATAGGAGCGGTCAATCCTCTGCTATCAATGGAAGTAGTATTGTTATAGGCGGTGTTCAGGGGACAAAAAAAACTACCTGTCTAGATTTAGAGACTCAATCAATTAAATGGTCTTTTGACAATAGTGGACATTCTTATACTCCATTGATAAGTAATGATAAAGTATATCAATGCACGGAAAAAAAGATTAGATGTATAGAACTAGATTCCGGTAAACTAATCTGGGAGGCGATAGAAGAAAGCACCTATATTTTTAATCCAATATCACTTAAGGAGTTAATTGTTGTTGGAGGTCATGGTTTAGTAAACATTTATGATAGCTTAAAGGGAAAACTACTTCATCAAATAGAGACTGGAATTAGAGAATCGATAAGAGCAATTATAGCCGAAAACAACAAGCTATATTTTGGGGACAGTTCAGGTGTTTTTTATGCCTATGCGATAAACGAAAAGAAAAACTTACTTGGTAGAAGAAGTATTCAATCTAAGGAACTGTGGAGATTCGAGTCAAATGGAAGTATTGAAAGCCTACCTAAAATTGTTGGTGAATCCATTTTGTTTATTAATGACGATAATAAATTGATTTGCCTCAATATAAGAAGTGGTGAAAGTAATTGGAGTTTCAATACCAAAGGTGAAGCAGGAATATCAAGTATTATAACAGACGAAGAAAACATATTTCTATCTGTTGGAAAAGGATATGTATACAAATTGAAAGAAGAAAACCAACATTAACAATATGTGTGATGTATAGCAACTTTCGGGATACTACGACACCATACAAGAGACGTTATGGGTAATTTAAAAAACTATGTGTGATTTTGAAAATGGATTTATTCTTTGTTCTTGTGATGAGAAAAACAAGAAACCTGAATTGGAATCCGATAAGAATGAATATGTTTGGGAATTAAAAATACTAAAAAAAAGGATTCCTG
>CALAJP010000249.1 GCA_937922815.1 uncultured Saprospiraceae bacterium | reverse complement strand
GTATAATAACGACAAAGGAACTTTTTTACTGGCTTTTGTTGCTCCTTTTATGGCGGTTTTACATACATTAACTGCGAGTTTTGATGCTTGTACAACTCCCAACGCTAGTGTCCCCACATCAAAAACATCTTTGCCTATTTGGTGCTGTAATTCACACCTTTCTTTGTCTTTATGTTCATTTTTTATCGCTTCCCAAGAATTATTGAAAAAATCTCCAAAAAACTCATCTACTTGCTCCTTTGCTTTAGGGTCTGTTACATATTCAGCAATTAACTTTATCATATCAGAAACACTGGCTGCAACTTCTATCATTCCATCATAAACACCACATTTGATTGCAAAAACTTCTGCCGAGCCTCCTCCTGTGAGTTCCTTAAACCTATTATTGTAATTCGATTTATTACAATTCCAATACTTCTCAGGTATTTTACCCGCTCTAATTAGGGAAGCTGTCAATTCCATCGTTGAAATAAATTCCTCTTTGGCTTGTTGTCCAATGGCAGCTATCACAGACTGAAATAACTTTGCATCACATTTTCCTGAAACCGTTTGCCATTCTACATTAGAAGGTAAATCTGTCAAATTATACTTGTATGATTTTTTGTCTTTGTGCGTAAAAGTAAATGTATGATAACACCTACTCATTGTTGTCCTAAAATAAAATGAAGATTCACTAATTTGAAAATAAACAATAGCACCTGTTGAGGCTGGTTCAAAATCATCAACTGTTAGCGAAGACTCTTTCAATTTGGCACTTACATTTTTATTTTTGGTTACATTCCACCTTGTGTTGCCATTGATAATTTTAGTAGGTTTTATACCTGCTAACAATTCATTTTTAACCGACTCTGATACATAAAAAGATTTTGAACCCCTAAGATTTGCATCTTCTATTTCACTATCGTATTCATTTACTCTGAGAAATTGATACTTTGTTCCTGATTTTTCAAAACTCATCAGATAGCGTTCATATCGTATATTCGTAAGACCTTGAGTTGAGACGGGAATTAATTCATCACCATTGTAAATCATTACAAAACTAGGATGAACTGCTGTATTTGTTATTTCATCAATATTTATTTCTTCTACGGCAAAAACTGCTGAGGCTTCATATATTTCTTCCAATTTTGCCTCTATATCTTTTTCTAATTGTGATATTTTTTCACAATCGGTTTCTTTTTCGAAGTCGTACCAATAAGGTAAATTATAGCCGCCACCTCCATTAAGAGATTTAATCCCTTTATTACAATTTAATGTGTCTTTTAATGATTTTTTTATATTCTTATAATCATCGTTTAATTCCTTAAGTTCATTTGTCAATTTCTTGTCAACATAAGCAGAATATTTTTTCGCAACCTTACTTATTCCTTCCGAATTGACATTAATACATTTTTTAACATATTGTGCATCAGCTCCACCTTTCGAGTTTCTAGCATTTCTAAACTTCTCCGTATTTTCTTTAAACCCTTTTATAGCACTTTTGATGTCATTCCCTAACGAAACTACATTCTGAACCACATCTTTTACATCATCAATCGCCTCATCTACATCCAAAATGCCTTTCATCGCTGGGTCAAAGTCTGTTTTCACCTCTCCCTCAGTCAATTGGAGATCAGTATTGATAAAAATATCTTTCCAGACAACGACTACTTCTTTTTTGACCAATACAGGAAATTGTATCGTTCCTTTTCCTGTAAATCTACCTCCACTACCCGATGCTTCAGTTACTTTTACTTCAAAATCGCCTACCGTGAAAATATCTCCTTTTTGGAGTGTTGCCAATGGTTCAAAATTTGTGATTTCTATTTTCGGAACTTCTTTGCCACAATCTGTGGTGCGTTCTTCTTTTGGAATCACAAATTCCACTACTTGAGAAGATAATTCCTTACCCGAATGGCATTGAGAAACAATTTTGTATTCGTATGTATGTCCTGGTCGGAAACCTTTGACCAAAACAGGGGTTTCCATCGCTGGTTTTTTATACCATCTCGAGGGATTATCTCCTATTTCTCTAAATTTTATAATTCGTTCTACTTCTGGTCCATCATAAGCATAATTGACCAATATCTGAGAAGCTGATTTCACCTCATGGCTCGCATCGTAAGGAGCTTCGCAAGGAGAAGAAATATCTATCCAAGTAACTTCGGAATAGCCATTATTTTTAAAAATCCCTACTTCATCAATTCCCACTTGTGCTCTTGCTCTTACTCGAAAAGCATAACGCTTCCCTGCCAACAATTGAAGGTCTGCTGGTCCTAATAGATAATTAGTAGCACGAGTTTCGACACTATAAATGGGTGGTGATGAAAGCGCTGCTGCTATTGGATTCATCTGCTTATCCCATATTTCCATCACTTCCAAATCGTACACCACATTGGCTGTTCCCTGATGGCGAGGAGTCCATTGGACATTGATATTTTGAGGTTCAGCAATTTCTATATTTGTCCCTGCAAAAGGTACATTTATCAATGGAGGTTCGTTTAGGGTTATCCAGAAATTGGTACAACTTTTACTCGACAAGGGCAGCCCTAATTGAAAATCGTAAACCTCGAAACATAATTGATACATACCTTCGGGCAATACTTGCCCGTATTGTTGTGCATTTATTCCCTGTAAATTTTGAAAATCAAAATATGGAGCTAAATCTATCGAACCCAATGTTAGTGTCGTTCCACCATCCAAAAATAGAGGATCTGCGCCTAGTACCCTATCAGTAGTCTGAGCCTGTACTCCGTTACCTTCCAAATACATTTTTAAGCGTACCTGTCTTTGAAAAATGGTCAAATCTGTTAAAAATAGATTCACTCGCATTCTGTCTTGACTCACCTGACCATTCGCATAATCCGACCAGTAAGCTGCATGAGGAGGTATCACCTGTGGGGTCACCTGTACAGGAAATTGCTGTGCCTTTAGGCTGATGCCTAATAGGATTAAAAATATTATGGATAGATAGTTTTTCATGTGGTTGACTATTTCTGAGAGCTATGCTTTATAGTTCAAATATATGAAATCAATATTTGTGCTACAATTTTAATATTAACCTTCTATTTGAGAATTATAAATGAACAAGCCACACCTCAAAAAGCCAAATGCACACCCAAAGTAATAGAACGTCCCAATAATTCGGAATTAAACGAAAGCAGGTTTTCGCCTACTTGTCCATTCAAATCAGGGTTGAGTAAGAATTGGCGTGTAGAAAAATTCGCAGTATTGAGCGCATTAAACACGTTCAATGAAGCTTTTACTGTATTCTTTTTGAAGGCAAAACGATATTGCAAGCCTAAATCCATCCGTAAATATGCCCCTATCGGTTCGTACAAATCATCAATATCATAATCTCGGATATTCCTCTTTCGGTCTGCTTGCTCGACATCCAATACATAAATGTCGGAACCAAAAATTCCGTTTATAGAGAATGACCAATTATTAAAATCAAAGGTATTCAATAGTTTGAATTGATGTTTTCGGTTATCAAATGCATCGAACCATGCCCCACGAAACAAGCCATCGTACCTTTCTTGTTTCTCGTTGAAACTATAAATCAATGCATGAAATGAATTTTTATTCCTTTTCTGCAAAGTCAATTCCGTTCCAAAAGTTTTAGATTCTCCTTCAAAAATTCGAAATTCAATATCCAAATCATCTCTATCTAAGGAATCTAGTACCGCATAATTTTCCTGTCGGTTACTGATTAAACCTGAATTGTTTCTACTAAATATTTCAGCATCGAAAAGCCAGCCTCCATTCGTTTTAAAATGAAAACCCAACATAAATTGTGTAGCCGTCAGAATCGGAAAATCGTCCTGATTAGCCAATAGCCAAAGTTCATTGGAATTCCCCGAAATATCAATATGATTGGCTTGACGCAAAAATTGAACACTTCTCGAAAATGATGATTTCAGCAAAAACTGTGGATTGATTCTGTGTTGTAAAGTTGCAAAATATGAAGAATGGAATTGTTCTGACAAATTATAATATTTGGTTCGTATGCCTGCCGATAGGAGGGTATTAAAACCTATCTTTTCATTCCACTGTCCAAACATTCCAATTAAATTGGCTTCAGAGTCGGTATCATTCCAATAATTGACATTATTCAAATTGTACCCAAAATCAATCCCATAAGTATCAAAATATGCTCCTAAAAACAATTCTCTTTTGGAATGAGGTTTATATTTGAAATATGTTTTTAATGAATTTTGTCGAATCTCATTGAATTGGTTATAATGAATTTCACGAGTTCGGATTCCCGTTCGAGTTCTAAATTCAGTGATAACCGAATTAAAACTTTCTTGACTGGATTGACTAGAAGCAAAATTTGTATTGAGTTGCCATTTAGGATTCAAAACCATTTGGTGAGAGATATTATATCCAAAACTATTTTTAATTTCTTCAATATCCAATCCTCTATTGATTTCAGCATCGTCAATTTCTCGTTCTAACAAATCTAAACCTGCTGTGTATCTATCATTCGCCATAAAAACATCCGCCTGCAAAGTATTCCCTTCTGAAATTTGATGTTTTACACTAAAATTGAAATCATTAAAACTAAACAAAGGATCTAAAATAGAATTAATATCTTCATCATCTTCAGGCTGTTCGATAAAAGTAGATTGTGGAGAAAGTTGATTCCAAACCGTTCTACCTGCCACTAAAATATTTGTTTTATCACCAATTTTGGTATCTAACCGTGCATTACCCGTAAAGTTATTTAATTCCAATTGCCCAGAAAAAGGCGTATTACCAAATTCATCCAATGATGCCATTACCAAGCCTCCT
>CALAJP010000248.1 GCA_937922815.1 uncultured Saprospiraceae bacterium | reverse complement strand
TTCTTTCTTAGTACAAGCTAACGAAGCATGTGGAACTGCAGGTGTTGCTGCTTCTGTTGCAGGTGCTATCTCTACTTATGCTGGTAAAAACGTTGAAAATGTAAATGTATCAATTTCAGGAGATGCTGTTTCTGAAATATCTACATCTACTGAAGGTTCGTTCCAATTCTCTAACTTAGAGTTTGGATCAACTTACGAGATTTCTGCTGAAAAAGTTGATGCTGTTGGTAACGGAGTTAATACTCAAGATATTGTTAATATCGTTTCTCACATTTTAGGTAAGAAAGAATTTGACAATCCATACCAATTCATTGCTGCTGATGTAAATAATGATGGAAGAATCAGTGCATCTGATTTATCTGAAATTAGAAGCATCGTATTGAGAACTAAGTCTGACTTTACGAATAACAACTCATGGAGATTTGTTGATAAAGCATACAATTTCACAAGTGACTTCCCTCTAGGTGAAGATTTCAATGAAACTGTTGATATCAAATCTTTAAGTGCTGATGACCAAGCTAACTTCTACGCTGTTAAAGTTGGTGATGTTAATGGTACTGCAGTTGCAAACTCTAACGAGGCTTCTTCAAGAAATGCTAATGTAATTAGATTAGGTGTTCAAGATGCTCAATTGAAAGCAGGTAACACTTATGCTGTTGAATTAACAGCTACTCAAGCTCAAGAAATCTTAGCTTACGAACTTACATTAAACCTTTCTGATGCAGTATCTTTAGTAGGAACTGAAGCAGGTAAATTAAATGTAAACGAATCTAACTTCGGATTCAACTTCATTAACGAAGGGTTAATTACTTCTTCTTGGAATGTAACTAACAACGCTGTTAAAGTTGATGCTTCTGATGTTTTATTCACTGTTAACTTAAGAGCTAACGCTGATGCAACACTTTCTGATGTATTCGCTATCAACTCTAAATTAACTGAAGCTAATGTTTATACTGTTGATCAAGCAGCTAGATTAGAAGTATCGTTCAACGATGCTGCTGAGAAAACTGCTTTACACCAAAATACACCTAACCCATTCGGTGACGTTACAACTATTAGCTTTGAATTAGCTAAAGCTGACGCAGGTGTTATTACTGTATATGATGTTGCAGGTAAAGTTGTTAAATCAATTGCTGGAGATTTTGTTCAAGGAATGAACGAAGTTACTTTAAGCAAATCTGACTTAAACACAACTGGTGTTCTTTACTACCAGTTAGAAACTTCTGATTTCTCTGCGACTAAAAGAATGGTTGTTATCAAATAATTTTGATAGAAATTATTTCTTATAAATAAATAAGAACGGTATAACTGGAAACAGTTATACCGTTTTTGTTTTTATTAAACTCATTAACAAGAGGAATATAGACTAACGAATATGAAGAGTAGAAAGGAATAACTCTAAAGCTTCACGAACCACAGTTGGTGTGTACATATTCCTTTACACGAGTAGTCTGGTTCATATTCTATTTTAGATCAAAACAAGTGTTAAGAAACAGGCTAAACATCTTTTTGAAAGGCTGTTTAAATACATTTATAGGCCATTTTGGAACTTAAAACGTAATTACTTTAGAAGAACTGAATTAATAAATCTGGTTGCGTTAATTATGGCAAGGGAATAAAGTGTATTTTACTCATTAAGGAGCAAAGGAATATTGTCCAATCCTGAAACTTATTCGAGAATGAAATCATTGGATGAAAGGAATGCTCTTCTATATCAAAACAATATAGAAAGAGAACCAAAACAATTAAGAATGTTAGGGTACTATAACTAAAAATCTGCAATAATCTCTATGAGGTTATCATTAGAGCTAAGATGAGGGCAAATTTCGAAAATAATAGGAGCTATATCCTTGTTTTCTGTTAAAGCCAATATTAATTGGTTTTTAGCTTCTTTAAAACTACCTTGTTCATGCAGAATACAAAACTGAACATAGAGAAGTTCAGCACCATTACAATAAGAGGTCGAATCATCAAAAACAATTTGAGCCTCACTCAACTCACCTATATCTAGTAGGAAACTAATGTATTGAATCCATAGAACAGGAGTTTCTGGAGCCGTATCAATGGCTTTTTGGAAAGCATCTGCTGCTAAAGAAAAATTATCCATTTGGAAGTAAGCCTCTGCCTGCATCGCAAAGTAGTTTTCATTACTGTCGTTTATTTCTATAGCTTTATGCAGTAAGGATACAACACTTTGATAATTTTGACCCTCAAAATCACATTTAGCCAATTGAAAATAGGCGTAATGATCTTTTGGATTATGAATAAGAGCTTTATAGAAACAAGGCTTGGCTTGATCTAAGTCTTCTAGTTTAAGGTAACAAATGCCTTTATTTACTAAAATTTCATCATTGGTTTCAAAAACCTCTTCAAATTCTTCGTAACAACTTAAAGCTTCTTTGTATTTTTTATTTTCAATAAGAGCAAACGCACGGTCTGTATATCCTGATTTAAAATCTTTTTTTATGAGGTAGGTATATTCAAAAGCAACAGAAGCCTTGCTAAAGCTGTTGCATCCTAAAAATGCATGCCCCAAATTGTACCATAATCTATAATTATAAGGAGATTCGTCGATTAGGCTTTCTAAAAAGTGAATAGCATCTTTGTGTTTTTGCTTCATCTCCATGGCAATCCAAAATTTATCTAAAGCAAACGAGTGTTTTGAATCTATGCTAAGTGCTTTTTTTAACCAATTATACATTTGGTGATATTCATTAAGGCTTTCTGAAATTAAGGCCTTGAGATAGTACACTTCTGCAGTTTGTTTTGAATCGGATAAATGTTTGAACTTTTCTTCATTTAATATATCTAAAGCTCCTCTAAAATTAGATAATGAAATCAGTATTTCTGCATGAAATAACTCTATTTCTGTATCGTTAGGCGAAAAAGTAGCTGCTTTTAGAATATTTTCTTTTGCTTTAGTAAAATGCTTTTTTAAGAAATAGATTTCTGCAAGTTTTACAAATAAGTCAGAAGCAAAAGGGTGTTGAGACAAAGCATTGTGAATAACATCAGCGGCTTTAGAGAAGTTTGACTCATCTTCTAAATAATAGGAAGCAATATCTAAATATTCAGTTACTTCATAGAAATATGAACGACCACTTTCATTTAATTGTTCATATTTGTTTATTAGGTGAAGAATAGATTCTTCTTGATTGTATTCAAAACGCTTCATCGAAGACCAGTAATTTAGTAAAGAATTCCGTTTTATCTCTTGTTTCTTAAACCCGTTAAGAAAATTAAAAATAGAGTTGAAATTTATGACGAGATACAAGGTAAACCATATTTATATCATCGCTCATCCCATAAATATACCAACTACTAATTTTATTATACTCATTATGAGCATAAGAGTTACCCTTCGGTACTGAATTTTAAGAATTCGGTAGTTTAACAACCTTTTTTTGATAGATTTTTCATCAAATCAAAAAAATTATCTATCGAAATTTGTTTAATTTATGAGATTTTAGTTTATTTGGACTAAATTTAAATAACGTGTTTTATGATTTATCCAATAGCAATAATTTCAATCGAGACAGTAGGTAAAGCTCCTTTATGGATGAAGAAAAAGTGTTGTAAAAAGTATAAAAAAGGGAAGGCTTGTAAAAAATGCCCTAGGAATAAAATGAAACACTCTTTATCAGCTACTCCAACTATTGTTTTCGCATAGTTTCATCAGAAATATAAACAAAGTCCACTTTACTTTAGAAAGAAATTAACTAAAAGAAAGTGGAATTACATTTCTTTTCTTTTAATTTTGGCTTATAGCTTATATAATTAAAATTAAAAGACATGCTTGAGTTAGCAGCAATCATAATATTAGGAATTTTTGCACAGTGGGTTAGTTGGAGAACAAAATTGCCAGCCATACTACCTTTGATATTGATTGGATTGTTGGTAGGCCCATTTTCTACATTCTTCACAGAAGACGGTTGCAAGTGGATTCAGCCAATGCAAAGTGATTCTTCTAATTGTAATGATTTTTTGTTTCCAGGTAATTTATTATTCCATTTTGTTTCTTTAGCAATAGGGGTCATTCTTTTCGAAGGTGGGCTTACTTTAAAACGTAAAGAAATCCAAAATGTAGGCCCCGCGATTGTAAAGTTAATTTCATTAGGCTCACTAATTACATTCATAGGAGCTGGGGTTGCTACTCACTTTATATTAGGTTTAAGTTGGAATATTTCATTTCTATTTGCGGGGCTGATTATTGTAACAGGACCTACTGTTATTGCCCCAATTCTTCAAAATGTTCCTCTGACAAGAAATATTGCTACCGTTTTGAAATGGGAAGGAATATTAATTGACCCCATAGGTGCTTTAACGGCGGTATTGGTTTTTGAATTTATTCTATCGGGTTCAGGAGGTCAAGAATTTACGATTCACGCATTACTCCAATTTATTAAAATTGTAATAACGGGTTTTGCTATTGGAGCAGCAGCAGCATATTTATTGTTTCAATTAATTAAAAAAGAACTTGTACCACATTATCTATTGAATGTATTTACGCTCGCTTTGGTATTAGCCGTATTTGTGGCATCGGACTTGATTGCTCATGAATCGGGTTTATTGTCAGTAGTTGTGATGGGAATGATGCTTGGAAACATGAATTTACCTAGCATTAAGGATATATTGTATTTCAAGGAATCGTTAAGTGTTTTGTTGATAGCGATACTGTTTATTTTGTTAGCGGCAAATATGACATTGGAACAATTGAGTATTCTTTTGGATATTAAATGCATAGCGTTGTTTGCCGTAGTTGTTTTCGTGTTAAGACCATTGGCTGTATTTAGTTCAACGGGAAATACTTGCACTTTTAATGAAAAATTATTTATCTCATGGGTAGGTCCAAGAGGAATTGTGGCAGCGGGGATAGCTTCCTTGTTTGGTATCAAATTAACGGGACAAGTAGAAGGTGCTGAATATATAACACCACTAGTTTTTATGATTGTATTAGGTACTGTTTTGTTGAATGCAACAACAGCTCGTTTTGTGGCCAAAAAATTAGGAGTTATAAAGGAAAGTGCGGATGGAATCTTAATCTTAGGTGGAAACCCAGTAGCTCGCTTTATTGCGGAATATTTAAAAGCACAAAATAAAGATGTTGTAATTATTGATTCTAATAGACAAAATATAGAATTAGCCGAAAAAGCTGGGATAAAAGCTTTCGTTACCAATGTTTATACCGACGAATTATCTGATAGTTTTGATTTCGTAGATATAGGCTATTTGATTACAATGACGGGCTCTAAGGAAGTTAATGAATTTGCCATTAAAAAATATCAATCTCAAGTTGGGGAGAAAGGGGCATACAGATTACCTATAGAAAAAGAACTTTCTCCAAATATAGATAACAAAGATTTGTCCTTATTCCCAATGAAAGACGATTTGCTAAATCTGATGAACGTAGAAAGAGCTCGTCGTGAAATGAATGAAATTGAGTTGGAAAGTAAAGAGAAATTTATTGAATATTTAAAAATAATTAATAGTACCTCTAAGTCAATCCCTCTTTTTGTTATTAAAAATTCCAATGAATTGCTTATCTTATCATCTAATTATAATGCTGATAACATTTCTCAGGGAGATAAGTTAATTTACATGGGGGAACCTTTAAATTAAAAAGGCACAATCGACAAACATTTTTCATTTTTTAATTTAAAGTAGTAAACATTAATCCGTACCAACGTTTTATTATTCGTATGGTGTTTTACTGTCTAATGCTTTAAGTAAATAATAATTACCAAATGAAGTACTCAAATGTTTTTCAACCTTTAGATTTAGGATTTACTACTTTAGAAAATAGAATTTTGATGGGCTCTATGCATACAGGGCTCGAAGAAGATAAAGACTTTTCTCGGTTAGCAACGTATTTTGAAGCAAGAGCAAGGGGAGGAGTTGGAACGATTGTAACTGGAGGAATATCTCCGAATAGGGCGGGGTGGATTGCTCCCTTTTCGGCTAAAATGGCAAAACAAAAGGAAGCAGAGAAACACCAGTTGATTACAGAGTCTGTGCATAAATATCCTACAAAAATATGTATGCAGATTTTACATGCAGGTAGATATGGTTATCATCCATTTATCGTTGCTCCTAGCAAAATTAAAGCTGTAATTAGTCCATTCACACCATCAGCTATGAGTGTGAGAAACATCAAAAGTACCATAGACGATTTTGTAAACGCAGCAGCCTTGGCAAAGTTTGCGGGCTATGATGGTATAGAAATAATGGGGTCAGAAGGGTATTTGATAAACCAATTTATCGCTCCTCGTACCAATAAAAGAACTGATGAGTGGGGCGGCGAATTTAAAAACCGTACCCGTTTTCCTATCGAAATTGTAAAACAAATCAGAAATAAAGTTGGACGGGATTTTATTATCATATTTAGGTTAAGTATGCTTGATTTGGTTCAAGATGGCTCTACTTTCGACGAAGTAATTGAATTGGGTTTAGCCTTAGAGAATGCAGGGGTGACCATGATTAATACTGGTATTGGCTGGCATGAAGCACGGATTCCAACCATTGCGACGATGGTTCCTCGAGGGGCATTTACTTGGGTTACCAATAAAGCAAAAAAATTATTGAATGTACCATTGATTACAACGAATAGAATTAATTCAATAGAACAAGCTGATGATATTCTAGCTGCAGGTCATGCTGATGTTATTTCTATGGCGAGACCATTCTTGGCAGACCCTGAAATCGTTTCTAAGTCAAAAAATAATAAATCTCATTTAGTAAATACTTGTATTGCTTGCAATCAAGCTTGTTTGGATCATGTTTTTGACAAAAAAACTTGTTCTTGTTTAGTTAATCCAGAGGCTTGCCACGAAACAGTATTTAAGAAAAAAATTCCTAAATCGAGTAAAAAAGTAGCCGTTATCGGAGGAGGTGTCGCAGGGATGTCTTGTGCATTGACATTAGCAAAAAAGAATCACAAAGTCATTTTGTACGAAGCGGCAACACAGTTAGGGGGACAATTCAAAATCGCTCAGCAGGTACCAGGTAAGGAAGAGTTCAAAGAAACCATTCGGTATTTTACAGAACAAATGAAGGAGCATGGTGTGGAAGTTATCTTAAATAAAAAAGCGAATATTGAAAATCTTGATGATACTTTTGATGAAATAGTAGTTGCTACGGGGGTAACTCCTTTCATGCCTCCAATAGATGGCATTGAGCATGATAAAGTAATCTCTTATCCTGATTTATTATTAAATAAGAAGCAGGCTGGGCAAAAGGTAGCTATTATTGGTGCAGGTGGAATAGGTTATGATGTTGCGGATTTCCTTACTCACAAATCTCATGCAGGTAAAACGGAAATTAATTCGTTTATGGAAGAGTGGGGGATTGATATGAGTATTAATAACCGAGGAGGAATTAAAGATTCGAATATCGCAAAAAATGATAGGATTGTATATCTATTAAAAAGGTCGAAAGGAAGATTTGGAGCTAATCTGGGAAAAACTACAGGTTGGATTCATAGGACAAATCTGAAAAAGAAGGACGTAATCCAAATGGGGAAAGTAGAATATTTGAGAATTGATGATGAAGGATTACACCTAAAAGTTGATGGCGAAACTAAAGTTCTTGATGTTGATTCAATCATAATTTGTGCAGGACAACGTTCTCAGCAAGATTTATATACAAAACTTAAAAATAATAACCGTAAAGTTCATTTAATCGGAGGTGCTAAATTGGCAAACGAATTAGATGCCAAGAGAGCAATAAAAGAGGGGTATGAAGTTGGCTTAGAAATTTAATCTTCTGTCGTAAAGTCGTATCTTGTATTTTCTGGCATTGTTCTTTTCCATCTTCGATGAGTGAGTAACCAATTATAAGGTGCTAATTCAATAGACTTTTCTAGTTCTTTAGCATACTTTCGAGTAATCTCCCCTTTACTTATGTTTTGCGGTGAGGAGACAAGTTCTTTTATTCTTAAAATGTACTTACCTCTATGGACCCTTTCTGTATGACAATAAATAACAGGACAATTATGCATGCGAGAAAGTAATTCAGGTCCAGGAAGAAAACCAGTAGGTTTATTGAAAAAGTTTATCCAGAAAGCCGTTTTTACTTTTAATGGGGATTGATCAGAAATTAAGCCCAATACTAAAGGTTCTTCTTTCTGTTTCATCATCAAAGCCGTATCATTCATAGGGACTAAGTTTAAATTGAACTTAGCTCTCAGTTTCTTGAAAAAAAAGTTGATTTTCTTATTGCTTAAAGGTTTATAAACTGCAAATAAAGGGTTCTTTAATCCTAGCGCGAGTCGGATTCCTGCCAACTCCCAATTGCAAAGATGTGAGGTTGCCAAGATGACTTTTTGGTTTTCGTACTTTTGAAATACCGCTACATTTTTTAATTCAACCATATTTTCTAACTCAGTTTGAGAAAGATTATAAAGATTAATGGTTTCAAGAATGGTATCCGAAAAATTTAGATAAAACTTTTTACGATAGTGCGTTAGTTCTTCATTAGAAATAGAAGGACATATAATTTTTAAATTTTTATTAATAACCTTTCTTCTATATTGAACAACATACTCTAAAACCCATGCGATAAAACTGGAATAGAGATAAAAAAGACGTTGTGGTAAAAAGCCAATAATCTTGGCGAAAAATTTTATTATTAAAACCATCGATACAGTTAAATATGCTAAATAAGATTAACGAAAATAGGCGAAAGAAAGTTTAATTTCAATTAAGAATACGCAAAGAAGACTAATTACAAAAACTTTATTCAGAAAAAAACACAGTCCAATTGCACTTTTTTCATAAATTTGGTGTTATGCCCAATATAACCGAAAGTTAAACCATGCAAAATCACGACCAGAAAATTCAACCTATAAAGGTACTTATTGCCGACGATCACGTTTTTACGGTTCAAGGAATCAAACATTTCTTAGAAGCTGAAAAAAATATTGATATTGAAGTAGTAGGAACTGTATCTAATTCTAACGACCTAGTTACAGGCATAAGGAAAACTAAACCTAGTTTGATTTTTCTTGATTTGAATATGCCCGAACGACCTTCATTTGAGTTATTACCTATTATTAAAACCAAATTTCCCGAACTACGAATTATAGCATTTACATCTTATGATGACTCTAAGATGGTCAAAGATGTATTGCGTGCAGGCGTAGATGGCTATATTCTAAAAAACTCTAATCCAAGCGAATTAATTGAAGGTGTTAAAACCGTTATGGATGGTAAAGTTTTTACGGGAACAGGCGTTAAAATTGTGAATTCTTCTCCATTGAAAAACGAAGTGTTTGAAAAAGAGGCGGTTAAGAAACAAGAGATTAGTGATAAATTTCAAAATTTGTATCGACTAACAAATAGAGAGACCGAAATTTTGAAATTATTGTCACAGGGACTAAGCAATAAGGAAATGGCATCTAGGTTATACATTAGTGACCAGACCGTAAGCGTACATAGAAAGAATATAATGAGAAAACTAAATGTTAATCACATTGCGGGTTTAGTAAGAATAGCTATTGAAAACGGATTGATTTAATTTTATTTTGTCAAGAATAATACAATATTTGTAGTTGTTGAATTAAAAAAACATTAAAAGAAGAACGAAACAAACACTGAACGCTCATCTTTTTTTAAATTTATTGTATATTTGTCAACTTAATAAAATTACTCTCATTTTCTTCAATATTAATACATGTATATAATTCTTTCAATTTGTTTTGTGCAGATTGATTAAATCGTATAAATGTTAAAACTTAATTTATGAGTGGAATTTCTAATCTTAAATTTTATTAATTTAAAATTCTTTCCCTTATTTTTTAAAGTTATAACAATCGTATTATATAATTTGCAGTTATAGTAGTCTATAATTGATTGAATAAAATAATGTTGTAATTTCACTTTTTTGTTTTTTCAATTATAGAATGTAATAATATGAACAACATTCAAAAAAAACTTATAACACTTTTCTTGCTTTCAAAAGTGTGTAAGGCATAAAAAAACAAAAATGGTGCAGTTTAAAACGCCTATAAAGATACTGTTATATTTTGCTTTGCTATGTTGGTTGGTTGTGCCTGTTCAGGCACAACTTACCATCTTTAAGGAATCGAGTGCCGAGGGTAACAAGCTTAAAGTTGAATATAAAGTAAACAACTTTGAGGATGTAAGTGCCTTTCAATTCGGAATGGAATATGACGCTAGTTTGCTTAAAGTAGATTCTATTAAAATTGGCGGTGTGCCAGACATTTCAAAGAATACTAATTTTAACGAGGTAACACCAGGATTGTTTCGTTTTATATGGAATACAGGTAATAGCCACACTTTAGATGATGGCACGGCATTAATGACCGCATATTTTACCATCTTAAATTCTTCTATCTTAAATACCAATGTTTGCTTTCCTGAAGATTCTCAGCAATTTTTTGCGGAATTTGTTCAGCCATCGGGGCAAATGCTAAACATAGAAGCTACTCCTGATTGTGTAACAGACCTAAAACCTAATTCTATCCTATATATTGATGGCGAAGAAGTAGAAATTACGTTTGGGCCTAATCCTATCCAGAATAATTCGAGACTAATTATCAGTAATTTACAATCTAAAGAAATAAAAATATCAATATTTTCGATAGTTGGTGGAATTATTTACCAAGATTCGATTGTTAGTAGTAATAACCAAACTTATATAAATATCCCTAAAGATATTTTTCCAAATATTGGAACTTACTTTTTAAAAACGACCATTGATAATAGATGGTCAAACATACAGAAGATTATTTTGCTTTAAAAACATGATAAATTGAATATTAATTTATCATCCCAAATCCTAAAATCCTATGAAGAGGTATCTTACAATGCTTAGTACTTTATTAGTACTTTTCTTTTATCAAAACGCAACCGCCCAGAATCTAGAATTTCAACTAGAGTCTGATAAGGCAAACCTATCTGTTGGCGATGATGTTACAATTACATTGACTACAAAGAATTTTACGGAGTACGCAGGTGTACAGTTCGATATATTCTTTGATAACACTATTTACGAATATCAAGGTGGAAATTTTGATTTGAATACTTATACAGGGTATCAAGTGTCAACCGCTGCTATTGTGAATAATAGAGGCTTGAATTATATTAGAGTATTAGGAGCTAATCCTAATTCTACAAATATTACTAGACCTGATGGTGACGTATTCGTTACATTGGGTTTCAAGGTAATTCAACAACCTACGGGTAACGAAGTTTTTGAATTAGGTTGTGGCGGCGATTTTGAAGCTCAAGGCATTGTATGTGAATATGTAAGAGCAGTTGATGGAGCTGAAAATGCAACTTTTTCAAATATTATAGCAGAACCATTTACCATAGAAGAAGAAGTTATTGCTGAAGACCAAGCTCGTTTCTATGCTACTGGTGGTGGAACATTTAATGTAGGAACTGAAATTTGTTACGACTTTAATGTAGAAAACTTTAGAGGGTTTAGTGCTTTTGAAGGAGAGTTTTCTTGGAATACAGATAGTTTAGAGTTGATTGAGATTAAAAATGCATATGTTTTTGAATCTAATGGACAGACTATTAGTTTTGGTGATACAGATAAAGACTTCTTGAAGTTCTCTTCTGTTTCATTTACTTCGTCACCTTCTCATGATTTAATAGAGCCGACTCGATTATTTCAAGCTTGTTTTAGAATTAAAGGAGCAGGTTCTTTAATTGTTTCAGACGATTTCTTATTATTTGGAGACGATTTACCGGCTGATGGAAGTGCTACAGCATCTGATTTTTCGGAAACAGAAACAGAAGCTATCCCTGAGCCTGACTTAGTAGATGGAGCAGCAGAATTAAAAATAGGAGAGGTTACGGCACGAAAAGGTGAAAATATTTGTGTTCCTATAACGATAAATAATGTATCGGAAGTAGTTTCTGCCACATACCGAATTAACTTTTCTGAAACGGATTTAGTTTTTACGGAAGAGGATTTATCAACAGGAATAGCTTCGGGAATAGGCGTTTCTACTTCTAACGGAGTATCAAGAGTTGTATTTTTTGCAGCTTCAACAGCACAAGAATTTTCGGCTAGTGAAGAAAGTTTACTGTATAACTTATGTTTTGATGCTGTCGGTGATGCGGGAACATATCCTCTTACTTTTGATGTGTCAACACGTAATTTTCCAGAAATTGCTTCAAACAGTGATGGTATATTATCTCCTTTAAATCTAATTAATGGGGCAGTTACAATAGTAGAAGAAGCTTCTCCTCTTGTTTTTGGTACTATCGATCAAACAGACGTTATTTGTAATGGAACATCTACGGGAAGTATTGATGTGAGTGTATCTGGAGGAATTTCTCCATATACTTATGTATGGTCACACTTGTCATCTGGGGACCAAACGGAAGATGTATCTTCTTTATCTGCGGGCAATTATTCATTAACAGTGAGAGATGCTGCGAATACAGAGATTAATAGAGATTTTACGATTACGCAACCAACGGCGATGTCTATCGACGGAAGTACTTCTAATCCTGCACCTGGTCAATCAAACGGTACTATTACGGCTACGGTAACAGGAGGAACAGCACCATATTCATATTCTTGGACAGATGGTGTATCGGGAGCAGAAAGAACAAGTTTGACAGAGAATACTTATGAAGTTGTGGTAACGGATGCGAATAATTGTACATCATCTAGAGAGTTTGTTTTAGTTGCACCTTTAGTTGCTAGTATTACTGTAAATAATAACGCAAGTTGTGCAGGTACGTGTGACGGTGCTGCTACAGTGAGTGCTGTAGGAGGAGCTGCTCCTTATCAATACTTATGGTCGGATGCTAATAGCCAAACAACAGCGAGTGTTACTGGTTTATGTGCAGGAAGATATACTGCAGAAGTTACAGATGCAACAGGTCAAAAGACTATTCAAAACATAACAATTACAGAACCAACTGCTTTATCTATTGTAAGTAGTGATGTAGTTGATAATGATGCTTCGCCTAATAATACGGGAGAAATTAGCATCAACGTAACAGGAGGAACAGGAACGCTTGTTTATGACTGGAGCAATGGTTCATCAATGAAAGACTTGATTGGATTAGAAGAAGGTACTTATACTCTTACTATTACAGATGCTAACGGATGTCAATTACGGTCTCCTGACTATATAGTAGAGAAAGAAGTACCCGCGGCAGCATTTACTATCATCGGTGTTCAGATTATTTCAGATATTTCTTGTGTGGGAGATAACGATGGTAGAGCAAGAGTTTTGGTTCAACCAACAAATTTAGATTATACATATACTTGGTCTGGTAGAACTTCGGGGTCTACAACTACAGAAATTAACGAATCTGCACAGTTAAGAGCGGGAGAGCAAACGGTAACTGTTTTTGATATGGCTTCTGGCGAACAAAAAGATACTACATTTACTCTAAACGACCCGTCATTAATGACTGCAACATTTTCTAATATAACTTCAGCATCAGCTATAGGAGTTGATGACGGTACTGCTGAGGTGACTATTTCAGGGGGAACAGCACCGTATGATATTGCTTGGAATTCTGCATGTGGTAATGTAACGGTTTGTGAGGAATTACAAAGTGGTATAGTTTCACTTATTATTACGGATAATAATGGATGTCAAATAACACCTACTGTAGAAATTCCTTCAGAGAGTGCTAATGAGTGTAGTGTAGTAAGTCCTATGTTGACACCGAATGGCGATGGAAGAAATGATGAATTGAGATTTTTCTGTAACGTAGGTTCTACGAACTCATTAGAAGTTTATGATAGATGGGGACAACAAGTGTACTTTACAGAAGGCTATACTAATAATTGGACAGGTGTTGATAATACAGGAAATTTACTAAATGAAGGTACTTATTTCTTTATCTTTAACTATCAGGATGGCGGAACGCCTAAACAGTTTAAAGGACACTTTAATATCCTGAGAGCTTTTTAAGAACTAGCATCTAACTTTACAACATTACTTTAATTAAGAATCCCAAGATTTACAAAAATATTGATTATGAATAAATGGTTACCATTCTTTGTGTTGCTTTGGTTAAGTACACAACTAAGCGCTCAGGACGAAGGAATCTATAGATTATACTATACTAATCCATCGTTAATAAATCCTGCTGCAACGGGTTTTAATAATGCTCATAATATAAACCTTAACGGTAGGTCGAGTTTTGCTGGCTTCGCAGGTACTTCAAGGAATTATTCTATTAATTATAATGGAGCGTTGTCTAATTCATTAGGGGTAGGAGCAGGTATTTTTTCTGAAACAATAGGTGAGTTATCACGATTAGACTTTCAGGTCAATTTTGCTTACAGACAACAATTGAATGAAATTACTTTAGGAGCAGGAGTGAACGCTCGTTTTCAAATGACAACTCTTCCTAATTCTATTTATACAAGGTTTGACGAACAAGTATTGGATGCAGGAGATGAAATATTAGCAGCTTATGTCGAGGGAAGAAATAATACAGATGCTTCTTTTGGTTTGTTTGCTAAACATAGTGGAGGTACATACGCAGGTGTTTCTGTGCTTAATATTGTACAGAACGATTTGGAAAATATTAGCGAGGGAGCTAGTAGGTCTTTATTTCAAAACTATAATATTTTTGTAGGACACGAGTTTGAGGTGGGAGAAGGTGTTGTTATTGAGCCTTCAGTCTTAGTGGGAGATGCTTTATATTCAAGTATGTTTTATGATGCGACAGTTCAAGCTAAATTTTTAGATAGCAAATTAATCACAGGATTATCATACAGAGGAGGCCGTGGGGGTGAATTTGGTATATTGCTAGGGACAAAGCTTAGTGCTTTTTCTGCTTATTATAGCTACGACTTGTATATGGGCGATTTTCAGCAACATAATTCTGGTTCTCACGAATTTACTTTATCTTTTGAATTCGGAAAACGTAATTAAAAAAAGAATACGGATAAAACCTATTGTTTAATTATTCCAATAGGTTTTAACGTTGTACTAAAAAATATAAAAAGGACAACTATTGTTTTGAATTAGAAGGAGGAATTCTATAAAAATTTCTTAGCCCAACAAACTTCTAAATGACTTCACTTATGATATGAACAAAACTTTATGAAAAATTGGGGGATTGGTGGAACTCAAAAAAGCTACCAATTGTTATAGCTATAACAGTACACTAATTTACCCAGTACAAAAACAAAAACGAATTATCAGACGAATTTTTTTCATCTGAAATGACAACTATTGGGACAAGACTGATAGTTGTCCTTTTTTTTGATGGACTTTGAACAAGCATTCAACTTACATTACAAATACAACCATAAACCGTACAAAAACATGAGCATTTCTACTTTGAGTCAATTCTTGATTCGTTCCATTGTGACGCTTGCCATTTTATTATTTTCATTTTCGATTTTTGGTCAATCTTCAACAGCAGCAACTGTTAGTAATAACTGTAAGCTATATTTAGATATGGTGGATTCTGCGGGTGACGGATGGGGTAGCGGTTTTGTGTTTGTGAGAGTAGATGGCGTTGGGCTGCCATTGTTTGGTTTACGTACCGAGGCTGAAACGAAAAGTTTTGATATAAAAGAAGGATCTTACGTAGAAGTATTTTATTCTGCGGGAGGACATAATACAGAAAACTCTTATCGTATTAGAAATGCTGTTGGTGAAGTTGTTTTTCAAGATGGAAGTTTTTTTACGGAAAAAACAGAACCTACCGAGGGTATTAATAGAGTTTTTAAAGTTACGTGCCCTGAATCTTGTTCGGGTAGAGAAAACTATACAGTTTCAGTCGATCTAGGCGACTATACAAATGAAATGGGCTGGGTGTTGAAAGACGAAGTAGGAAATGTGATAGAACGTGCTGATGTTGGGGACTATTCATCTTTTTCTAAAGGAATGAATTTGTCTATACCTGTTCGTTTAGAAAATTGTAAAAAATATGAATTTGAAACTTTAGGAAACTGGAGTGCTGCCAAATGGTCAATTATTGCTAGTGATTCGCTTAGAGGAAGTATAATAACGGAAGGTCAGTTTGCCAATAAAGGGTTTGTGCTTAGTAGTGATAAGAATGAATCGTTATTCTTACCCTGCCATATAAATGCTACGGATTGGAATTTCAGGTTGACTAGAAACCATACCGCTTGTCACCAAGAGTTGATAACCATACCGAATCAATATATTCCTATTCCTGAATATTGTGAAGGCGGAAATGCGGAAGAATTGCCCGAAATCAAAATGAGCATACCAAATGCCATAATCCCTGTAAATAATGTTTCTGTACATACTCCTATAGCATTGCCTATCGGAGAAAGTACTATTTTTTATGAAATCACCTATTCAGATGGACAAAAATTGAGAGCATCTTCTAAAGTAATAGTGGAATCTGCTCCGGTTGTTTATTTTGAATGTAAGAGTAATTTGTCTTTTAATTTGTCGAGTTTTAATGATTTGTGTACCAAACCATTAGGTTTGATAGATGTTTTAGAGAACAACTCTGATAATATATGCGAAGATGAATATAATGTATCCATTTTTGATGAAAACGGAAATAATATTGGTACCCAAATGACTACAGAATTAGTCGGGCAGCAGTTAACGTACAAAGTGACTAATATAGCTAATGACCTTCTTTGTGAAGGGAATATTGTAATAAATAATGATGTGGCTCCCAGTTTTGAAGTTTACGATTATCATTTAGATTGTACCGTAGAAGATATTTTGAATGAAAACCTAAGTTCGATAGACACATTTGTAGGTAGGCTGCAAACTGAAAATAATAACGCATCTAATTCTGTATTTGCTTTTGATGTTGATTGTATTCAAGAAGGATTGAAGATTGAAGATATTAAAATAGAAATAGAAGCAAATGCTTCTGTTGAACAGTTTATATTAGTCAGTCCTTCGGGAGAAACTTACAATTTTAACAATATACCATTAGGTAACGAAATACAATTAAGCTTTAAAAATGTATTTAAAAATTCTCCAGAAACACTAAATACTCAAATTAATCATTTTGCGGCATCGAAAACAGGTGCTTGGGAAATAGTATTTGAGAATACCAATCAGGGATCAGTTAATATTAATACTGCTACAATAATTTTCAGTTCTCGTTTGGTGAATTATGCTATTGATGGAGGTTGTTCTTCTTTTTCAGTCGTTTTGTCTTCCGAAGAAATTGATTCTACATTATGCGGAAGCGAATCAGGAACTGTTATTAATAGAGTATGGACGGCTATTGACCCAGAGGGTAATGAACTTTCCAAGAAACAATTAGTAATTATAGATAGACTTGCATTGACGGATCTTAATTTTCCTAACGATTTAATTCTATCATGTGGTGAATCGATTGATGTAGAACATACGGGGGTACCATCGTATTCGTGTCGTGCTATTTCTACAAGCAATTTTAGTAGCTGTAGATTGGTGATTAGCTATGTTGATAGCGAGATACAAACCGAAGATGGAGGTTATTTTATAGAAAGAGAATGGACTATCTTTGATTTGTGTACTTCACAGCAAGTAAATTACAATCAAAATCTAATTTTTGTTGATGATACTCCACCCGTTTTGCCAACCAATCAGGTGGATATTTTTGATATGAATCAAAACTGTCTAGCTAAGGCTAATTTGTTTGATTTGTTTAAAGATGAATGTGGTGAAATAGATTCGATTATTGTAGATTATCAAATAGAAAGGATAGATGAAAATTTGCATGACAAGCATATCGTACTCAAAAACGGACAGGTATTAGACTCTTTGTCGATAGGAATGAATGAAATTTCTGTAAAAGTGGTAGATAAAGAGGGCAATACAGCAGTAGGTAATATTCTATTAAATGTGATTGACAACATAGAACCTGTTGTTAGTCTCAAAAATATTAGTATAAAAATAGGTAAAGACGGTAATGCTGTAATTACTCCAACTATGCTAAATGAAGGGAGTTCTGATAATTGTCAAATAGCTACTATGCAAATAAAGCGACTTGAGAATGAATGTGATGATACATTTTTGAATTTTTCGCCATTCATAAAAGTTACTTGTTGTGATATTGATAAAGATATTGACGTTGAAGTTCGTGTTGTAGATGCTAGTGGTAATGAAAATATTGAAAATGCTACGGTAAGCGTTCAAAAACTTGCTTCCGCAGACCTAAATTGTCCAATAGATATAACTATTCAGTGCGGAGAAGACATAGACCTAAATAATTTAGCACGTTTTGGGACGTTAACGGCGGCTTCGGGCTGTGATATTACATACAAAGAAGAGATTGTGGATGAAAGAAATTCTTGTGGAGTAGGTGTAGTTTATAGGAAGTTCTTTGTTGCAAAGGAAGAAATGTGTCAGCAAGTAATCTCTATTGTTGATAATAATAAATTGACTATTAAATTTCCAAACGACACATTATTAGCTAGTTGTAATGCAGATATAAGCCAATTGCCTGAGCCTATTGCAATTAATGACGGCTGTATTGTACCTGGAATATCTTATGAAGATAGATATGAAGAGTCAGAAGGTGAGGAATGTAAACGTATCGTGAGAACATGGAAAGTTGTGCATTTTTGTCAAAGCATCGGTTTTATTAACGAAAGTAATTATGGTGGAAAACAGATAGCTCACAATACTTATGAAGATGATGGAGATGGATATTTTCAGATAGAACAGATTATACGGTTTCAAGATGATATTGCTCCCGAAATTTCGCCATTGAATGATACACTCATCGTATTTGATGGAGATTGTGAATCTGATATTGTGCTGACACCTATTTTAGCAACAGACAATTGTAAAGAAAACATTTTAGCATATCCTTTCCCCAGTGAATTTACATTAAATGTAGGGGACACTGTTCGAGTTGCATACGAAGCGATTGACGATTGTGGAAATATATCTATTCAGGTAAGAGACGTAATAGGAAAGAGTACAGCCCTGCCGAGACCAGTCTGTGTTGGCGATTTGGCTTGGAAAATTGAAGGTGAGAGCGTAGAAATTAAACCTATAGATTTACTCAATTTAAAAGCAACTTTTAGCAGTTGTTATGCTAATAATGAGTTGAATTATTCTTTTTCTGAGGATTTGTCAGATACAATTGCCACCTATACTTGTGAAGATGAAGGCGTTCAGGTATTGCAAGTATTTGTTACGACTCCGTCGGGTAACCAAAATTACTGTACTGTAGAATTTAAGATTAAATCATGCAAGCCTTCTTATCAAATAGCAGGTACTGTATCTTCGATGGGAGGTGTTTTGATGTCAGATATAGATGTCGAGTTACAGTCTGATGATTTAATGAGAACCATTACAGGAATTGAAGGAGAGTATAGGTTTGAAGACCTACCAGAAGGGGATTATAATTTGAATATTAATATAGGAGGTAATATTGCAAAGGGGTTAACTACGCTGGACTTAATATTGATTAGGCAACATTTATTAGGGCTAAAAACCTTTACGGACAAGGAATCTATTTTGGCGGCAGATGTCAATGGCACAGGAACTATTTCCGTAGCGGATGTCCTTTTAGTTAGAGATGCAATTTTAGGGAAAATAGATAGTTTCCCAAGAATGAATCTTTGGAAAACTATAAATAAGAAAGTCATGCTTGAAAGTACAGCTGATGATGTTCTATTGAATTATAAAAATGAACCATTGTCTATCCAGAATCTTGAAAATGATCTTTTAGATTGGGATGTTTTAGCTATAAAAACAGGAGATGTGAATGGTACAAACCTAAAGAAAAGGGCAGGAAGTAGAAGTGTATCTACAATTCAGGTTTCGGAGGTTTTTGAGGATGGAAAATATAGGTATAGTTTTGATTTTTCTTCTTTAGAAAAAATGATAGGTTTTCAATTCTCATTGTCGGGGGTGCCAAGTGATATAGACTTGCATTCAAATGTTTTAGACGAAAGCCACTATTTACTAGAAAACAATAAGTTATTAATCTCATGGGCAGAAGAAAGTATTCAGAATGTCTCAAGTGATAGCGAGTCAATGTTGTTTTCGATTATTAGTAACCAACAATTAAACGACCTTTCAATAAGCAACGAAATTGAAGCAGAAATCTACTCAAAAAGCGTAGATGATATCTCAATAACTAATGCTATATTGAAGCCAGTAGCGTCAAATTTTGTTCAAATGGATAAGGAATTAACGGTATATCCAAATCCGTTTTATTCTGAAGTTTTTGTTCAAAGTAATTCTCCTATAAATGCATATGAATTAAAACTTTATAATATTAACGGAGAAAAAATAAGAGAACAAAAGTATTTGAATAAAACAGCACAATTAACGTTAGAATTGGCTGGTTTACAGGCATTAACGCAAGGGGTTTACTTCATAGAGATACTTACCCCCGAAGGTGTGTTTGTTAGAAAATTAATAAAAGATTAAAAACAAGTCCTTTCTAGTTTGCATTAGGAAGTGCTTTTTAGTATATTTGATTAGTATTTGAATATGGAAGCCTATGCTTTCAAACAATGAAGCCGTTAAATAAAGATGAAATATACCTCATTTAGGGTATATTTCTATGCTATACTTTGTTTATCTTTGTTGTTATTTCGTTCCCATTCTTACCGATTAAATTAAATTTCCCGTATTACCGATTCAAATGTAAATGGCTTTTTCCAAACGGCCTAAAGAAGTCTTATGACTCGCTAAATTTCTTGCTTGACAGCGAGTAGATAAGCTAGGTTGGTTTGTGTTTATATGGTATTTTAATTAATTAATCAATTTCATGAACGAAAATTTACAAGCATTATGAACAACGTTTTTTCCAAAGTATTTCTAGCGGTATGCTTCGTTTTCGTCTCTGCGATGGCGTATGGGCAATGCGACTATGAAGTCCACTTTGTCGATTTTCAAGGGGATGGTACGGATGGTGCCAAATTTCAAATTTCAGTAAATGGATCGGATCCATCTACTATTTACACAGTTTCTCCAGTAAACTCTAGCAGTGATTTACTGCCAGGTATTGGAGACGGTGCCTTAAACAGTGCTACAATAAGTGCACTTCCAGGCTCTGAGATTCAAATTATTTATACTCCTGCTTCTAACGAAGATGCGAGCAACTCTGTTGCTTCTAATCACGGTATTGTGATTCTTGATGAGGTAGGTAGAGCAGTACTTGCTCAAAATGTAGCTATTGATCCTGTAACAGGAGAGTATTCTAATGGAGGATCTTTTGCACAGTCAATATCATTAGTAGGTACTGAATGTTTACCAGTTACTTGTGAGCAAACTTTTGAAGCAGAAGAAAATGTATTCGAAGGTACATGTGCTGACAGTGCTGAAATTTCTTTAGTAGTTCCTGTACAAGCTATTTGTGCAACGGATTTCGAAGAGAACGATTCTACTTTAATTAAGGTAGAACTTTTTGATGTTGTAGCAGATACTCTTATCGCTCAAGACTCTGCATTATATGTAGTAGGTACTGGTAACGATGAGAATATGGCTTTTGCTTTTCCTAAATTAGCTTTAGGTGAGTACGGTTATGTTGTTTCTTACGACTACGGTCCTGATAGCACTGGTGTGTATGAGCAATCTTCTGATACGCTTCAGTTATTCGCTGTTTCTAGCGAAGATTCAAAATTAGTAGCAAACGATGAGTTAAATGCATCTTTTGATGCTAATGCTGGTTGTCAAATCACTTTTGAATTAGATGATTTATTAGAAAGTGCTCCATCTTGTGATAACGCACCTTACTACTCATCTTCTTTTGATATTAGATTTGTAGATGCTTATGACAGACCTATCTACGCTGATGCAGCACGTCAATACGAAATCTCTAACACAGTACATGGTAATATGTATGATGTTAATGGTAATGTTATTGCTAGTGATAGATTTAAATTTATTGTAACTAATAGAGGTACGGAATCTTCTACTTGGGGATACGTTAACTTAGAAGACAAACAAGGTCCTTCTTTAGCTATTGCTGATGGAGAAATTGCTTGTAATCACCCTGAGATGGCTGATGTTATGGCTGGATACGGGCTTAACGGAATAGTAGGAAACGATACATTAGATGTATGTAATGTTGCAGGTGTTAATATAGTACCTACTCCAACAACAGCTGATGCAGCTGGATGTTCTCCTATTGATGCTATAGAATTCGTTTCTGCTGTTAAAATAGATGCGGGTTGTACTGACGGTAAGTATATCGAAAGAACATACAAAGCATATGCAAATGGAAAATCTACCATTGCTACTCAAAAAATCGTTTTAAGATCTCCTTCTTTAACTGAATTAGAAGACCAATTAAGCGAAAATGATAGAGTTTTACCTTGTACTACTAATGATATTAATACATTACACGGAACTTCAGATGTTAAATTATCTTACGAATGTGTAGATATTACACAAAAAGAAGATGAAGAAGACGGTGAAGACCAATGTGGTGTAAGCTATACTTTTGAAGATAGCCCTATTTCTAAAGGATGTAATGCTAAAAGTGGTCAGTTTATTAGAACTTGGACTATTATCGCATGGTGTCCTAGTGAAGCTATGACTACAGTTCAACAAACAATCAAAGTAACTGACGATGTTGCTCCAGCTGTTGAACTTACTGACGTTAATATAGTATCAAACTCTAACAGAGATAACTGTTCTTCAGATGTAACGTTGACTATTAATGTAACAGATAACTGTTCTGACTGGTCTGCTTATGTTGAATATGAAGCAAACGGAATTGGATATTCTTCTTCTACTTCAGGATTAAGAAGCGTTCAATTTGATGGTAATACTGCTTTATTAGAAAATGTACCAGTTTCTTTGGATTCTGTAGAATTGAACATCTTTGTTACAGATGAATGTGGTAATCAATCAGAAATTTCAAGAAAAATATTAGCAGTTGATAATGCTGCTCCTATTTGTAATGTTGATGATGCTTTACACGTAACTGTTGACGGTAGTGGTAGAGGAGAAATTCTTGCATCTAACTTTGATGAAGGTTCTTATGACAACTGTAGAGTTGATGAGATTCTTATCTCTCAAGATAATGTTAATTTCTACGAGTCTTTAACATATAGCTGTGAATTCGGTGATACTGTTTACTTAAAAGTAACAGATATTTACGGAAACGAAACAACTTGTTGGGCAGAGATTTTAGTTGAAGATGGTATTCCTCCAGTAATTACTGGACAAAATCATACAGCAACTTGTGGTGACGTAAGATTATTGTCTGCTAATTTAGTAGCATTCCCTTACCCTACTGTAGATGATAACTGTGCTCCTGCTACACCTACATTTGTTTCTTCTAGAATCATTTCTGAAGATGATTGTGGTTCTCAAGTAATTGAGCGTTACTTCACTGCTGATGATGCTAGTGATAAAACAGGTGCAGTTGACTTTAGAGATACGATTACGGTATCTCCAGATAACTTAAACTTTGAAATTTGTGTTCCTAAAGATGAGACTATCAATTGTGATCAACTACCAAACATACCTGGTGGCGAATTAACTATTGAAAACCCAAGTTGTAAAACTATCCACATGGATACAGATACTACTATCTTCAAAAACGCTAATGGCGGAGGTTGTTCAGAAATGCACATTACATATAAAATTTATGACTGGTGTACAATGAAAGCTAAAGGTATTTCTAAATTGAATATTGATTATACACATGCTGAAATTGAAGATGCTCAAAAAATCGAAGGTAGAGAGGGTTGTTACTACGGAGATACAACTGATGGTTATTCAGAGTTTACTCGTGTAATTACTATTGTTGATAACGAAGATCCAACTTTCGTTTCTACTCCAGAAGATAATCAAAAGATTGCAGCTAACCCTAGTAACTGTTTAGGTGATGTAACATTCACTGTTGCAGGTCAAGATAACTGTGGTGATATTGCTTACTCTTGGGCTTTATCTGGAAATGGTGTTAATGATTCTGGTAACACAGCTACTTTGAGTGCTGATGGTTTAGCAGAAGGAACTTACTCTGTAGTTTGGGTTATTTCTGATAACTGTGATAATACAGATACTTATACGCATACTTTTGAGGTAGCTGATATGAAAAAACCAACTCCTATTGCATTAAGCTTAAGCTCTACTGTAATGAACATGGAAAATGGTTTTGTTGATATTTGGGCTTCTGACTTTATTAAAGAAGTTACAGATAACTGTACTAAAAGATCTCCAGACGCATGGAAAGACAATGCATATTTCAAAGGTGTTGACAATATCATCAACGATGGTAAAGGTTTACGTTTCGGATGTGATGCATTAGGTGCACAAAGTGTAGATGTATATGTAAGTGATGATTCAGGAAATGAAAACTTTGTTACTGTTACTTTCACAGTTACAGATAACAATAACACATGTTCTACAACTTCAGGTTCTATTGCTGGATCAATCGTTACTGAAACAGGTGTTTCTGTTGATAAAGTAAATGTTACAATTGACGGAGGAATCAACGCATCTATTACTAATGGTTTAGACGGAGCATTCGAATTTTCTAACTTAGAAATGGGAGAAGCTTATGTTGTTAAAGCAAGTAAGAATGGTGACTTAACTGAAGGTGTTAACGCTGGTGATTTAGTAGCTCTTGTTAAACATATTTTAAGTGCTGATGGTACTTTAAATGCTTACCAAGAAATTGCTGCTGATGTTGATAACAACGGTAGATTATCTGCTGCTGATTTGCAAGTTATTAGAAATATCGTTTTAGAGAATATCACAGAATTACCTAATAACAGTTCTTGGAGATTTATTGATAAGTCTTATTCTTTCAGTAACAATCCTTTATCGGATAAATTACCAGCAGGAGTTGAAATCAAATCTTTAACTGAAGATAGAGTTGCTGATTTCGTAGCTATCAAAGTTGGTGATGTAAACTCTACAGTTTATGCTGCTAAATCAAGAACAGGTGCTAGATTGAATGTTGTTGCTGATAACGCTAACTTAGTTGCAGGTAACACTTACGAAGTAGCTATCAAAGCAGGTGACGTTAATACTTTAGATGCATACCAATTGACTATGAACTTAGGAAGTGAAGTATCTTTCGAAGGTGTTGAGGCAGGTGCTTTAAATGTATCTAACGAAAACTTCGGATTTAACTACCTAGACAAAGGTTATGTAACTTCTGTTTGGAATTCTAACGAAGCTGTTAAGTTGAACGCAAACGATGTATTATTCACTGTTTCTTTAACTGCTAACAAATCAGCTAAGTTATCAGAAGTATTCGGAATTAGCTCTAATGTTACTGAAGCTGCTACTTTTGTTTATAACAACGGAGTAGTTGAATCTTCTGAATTAGCTATTTCTTTTGCTAATGATGTTGTTGCTACTACATTACACCAAAATACTCCTAACCCATTCTCAAATGTAACTAACATTACTTTTGATATGGCTCAGGCTGGTCAAGCAACTATTACAGTATTTGATGTTGCAGGTAAAGTAGTTAAAACTATTCAAGGTGACTTTGTACAAGGGTTTAACCAAGTTGAAGTTTCTAAATCTGATTTAGATGCAACTGGTGTACTTTACTACCAATTGAATACTGCAGATTTCACTGCTACTAAAAGAATGGTTGTACTTAAATAATATTTAAGTATTAACTAAAATCATATTAGCCCCCACCTTTTTTATAGGTGGGGGCTTTTTTTGTGCACATATATAACTTATTGGTATAATATTTGGTTTATAGTAGTTTCAAGCTTAATAGCTATACTTTGACACAAAACTTGCGAATATCCTCTATAGCAGATTAAATATCGCAAGGCATGAATATCCATTTAAAACTACTATTGTTACTTACATTTTTTTCAAATCAATTATTGGCACAGGTCTGTACTCCAGCCTTTGAACAAAGCCAGTATGATTTAAATCTTTCTTCGCTCCAATGTGGCGAAGTGTTTGAAGTATCTACAACTTCATCCTTAATTCGTATAAACGTAAATAAAGGAATCCCAACAGCAAAAATCCAAATTTGCAATTCATCAACATTAAACGTTGATGTTTACGATACAAATAAAAATTATATAGGAAGCGGCGTAAATAGAAAAGGCTGTAACGAATTTCATTTAAACATTAAAAGAAATACTGCCGTAGTGTATTTAATGGTTAGAAATTCGAATTGCGAGAATATCAATTTGAATGAGCTAAAGGTGGAAGCTTCTTGTTTACAGGAATGTGACGAGCTTATTAGTTTGGAAGGAGAACCAGAAGATGGTTTTTTGTTAAGTTCAGATGATGAAAATATTGAATTCAAATTTGATGAAGATACACTTCCTTATATTTACTTTGGTTGCCAAAGTATGATTGATTATGATGAATTAAAAGTTGATGTTTTTGAAAAACAAAAGGCTAAATGTTTTGCCGAAATTGCTACTTCGCCATATGAAGAAGTTTGTCAAGGTACAGATAAAGTTATTGCAAAAGGAAAATTGTTCACTCACATTAGATCTGGAACTAGAAATATTGATTTTGGTATAGAAGGAGCAGAGTTTAACCCACTTACAGGTGAATTTTTGATTGATAGTATATATTTTCAATCAGATTATGAACTGAGACCTAAAAGAACAGATGAAGTTTCGTTGTATGAGAATATTAATGTGTTGGACATAATACATATTCAAAACCACATTTTAGGCTTTCGCCCTTTTACTACTGCAATGCAATTTAAGGCGGCTGATGTTGACGCCAACGGCAAAATTAATGTTGCTGATATGCTTGCGATTAGAAACTTGTTGCTACGATATTCTGATAATTTAGGAGAAAGCGAGAACCATCACTTTTTTATTAAATACGATTCGTTGAATAGTGATGTCGCTGATCAAATAGAGAATGAAATTATTTTCAATACAGGAGCTGATCCTTTAGTTGAAGTTAATATCGCTGAGGTGAAGTTAGGAGACATATCTTCTTGGCAAGAAAAAATGGCTACTTCAAGAAATGCTGCAATGTATGCGATTGCTGAAAAAGAAGATAAATTAGAGTTTGAGTTAAATTCTCCAGAGATGATAGGTGGCTTAGAATTGACTTTCGAAGTTGTTAATACTCCTGAACTATATCAATTTAATAGAAATTTAGATATTAGCCATTATGAAATTGATGGTATTCGATACTTGAAAGTATTACACTTTGAAGATAAACTGGACGATTACGTGAAATTCACATTATCTAATATTTCAAAAGATGAGATTAAATTGGTGAACTCGAGATTAGTATCAAGGAGTAGAAATGTTATCTCATTAGTAGAAGATGTTTTGCCTAAAGACAGTGAGGTTGAAGTTGAAGTTTTACCCGCTAATTCTTCATTAACAGTTTCTCTAAAAAAAGATACGAATATCACTTTTGAATTGTTTGATATAATAGGAACGCACGTGGGGTCATTCCAAGAAAATCTATTAGAAGGCACTAATACTGTGACTATTCCTTATAGCCTAACCAATAATACGGTATATTTGCTTCGTGTAAATGATGGTGATAAGATTACCACACACAAATTTGTGAAGCTATAACGGATTCGTACCTCTAAGGTTTATTTAATTTTTGAAAATTATCGATTATAAACTTTTTGGTCTGGGTTTGTGAAAATATATTAGTATGCCTAGAATTGTTTGTATTGATTATGGAGCGAAGAAAACGGGAATTGCTCAAACCGATATTTTACAAATATCAGTAAATCCTTTGTGTACCGTTCCTACTATTGAATTGTTTGACTTCTTAAATAAACATTTCGGAGAAGAAGAAGTTGAAAAAGTAGTGATAGGGGAGCCTTTGAAAATAGACGATTCTCCAGGCGATATTCACCATTTGGTAATAGGTTTTAAAAGGAAAATAGAAAAACTGTATCCGAATATTACTTTTGTGCTTCACAATGAGCAGTTTAGTTCGCAACGTGCCAAAGAGGTAATATTTAAAACGAAGAAAAAAAAGGCAAGGAGAGATAAAACGCTCGTTGATAAAGTGGCAGCTACCTTAATTTTACAAGATTATTTAGGACATTCTTTTTTATAATTTTTACTCTTTAGAGAAAAGGTTTATTTTTGTGTTTTATTTTAAAGAAAACGCCAAAAATCCATGATTTTACCTGTTTATGCTTACGGAAATACAGTATTAAAGAGAAAAGCTAAAAATATTGATGCTGACTATCCTGCCTTAAAAACGCTGTTAGATAATATGTGGGAAACTATGTATCATGCTCAAGGGGTAGGTTTGGCTGCTCCACAAATAGGTAAATCAGTGCGAATTTTTTTGGTAGACACTCTTCAGATGGAAGGCGAAAATACAAAGGGAATAAAAAAAGCGTTTATTAACGCTGAAATTATTGCAGAAACAGGAGAATCCTTTGAAATGGAAGAGGGCTGCTTGAGTATTCCTAATATTCGTGGAGATGTTTCTAGGTTAGAAACGGTAGAAATTCGTTATCAAGACGAAAATTTTAAAACACACCAAGAAATTTTTACAGGATTTGAAGCTAGGGTTATTCGGCATGAATATGACCATATAGAAGGTGTTCTGTTTACCGAAAAATTAAAATTGTTAAAAAGGAAGCTTATTGCCAAGAAACTAGATAAAATTAAACGAGGAGCTATTCAGCCTGATTATAGAATGGTATTCACACGTTAAATTTTAAAACCACTTATTTTCTACCAAAATCAGCAGGGATTTCCCCCCAACTTTTAGTTTCCCATTTATGTATAGGAGTAACGAATTGGTTGTTTGCTAGCCAGTTTTCGGCTCTTTCGATTAATTCATAAAGTTTAGCGGTTTTTGTGTTTTTGGGTAAAGTTGTTTTGCATTTGCCTTTCTTTACCCAACCCCAAGCAATTTTTGAGTCGGTATAAATAGGGATTTGTTCAATTTTGTTATTTTTCAAATAAGCTAAGCCATGGACAAGAGCTAGGAATTCACCTATGTTATTAGTACCAAGGTTAAATTTTTGATGAAAAACTTGTTCTTTCGTATCCGTCCAAACCCCTTGATACTCCATCACTCCAGGGTTTCCACTACAAGCAGCATCTACGCTAAGACTTTGTTGTATAATATTTTGAGAAGAAATGGTAGGTTTTTTTGACTTCAATTTACTCGTAGTTGTACTAAAATGCATGCTGGCTCCTTGATTAAAAGCGCGTTGTGCTTCTTCCTTCGATAAAAAAGATTTATAGACAGCACCAGGGTAGCCTTTGGTCACTGCAAGACACTTATTCCAAGTATCAAAAACACCTAACTCACTCCCTTTCCATACTACGTAAAACTTCTTTTTTTTAGCCATATTGATATAATGAATATTAAAACAAATTTTCTATTACTCTTTTGGGGTATAAAATTACAGTATTGAAGGTAGGTTAATTTCTATTTCTTTTAAAAAATTTCGTTCTTTGATTTTTTACAGCATTCAAAAATCATTCTAATGGGAATAATAGATACGCATTCACATTTGTACGCCGAACAATTTGATGAAGATAGAGACGAGGTAATAAAACGAGCTTTTGATATAGGAATTGAAAAAATTATGCTTCCCAATATAGATAGTTCGTCTATAGAAGGTATGTTTGAAATAGAGAAACAATATCAAGGGAAGTTATATGCCATGATGGGGTTACACCCTTGTTCAGTCAATGATAATGTAAATGATGAATTGAAATTAGTAAGAGAGTGGTTAGACAGGCGAGCATTTATAGGAGTGGGTGAAATTGGTTTAGATTATTACTGGGATACCACCTACAAAAGCCAGCAACAAGCTGCATTTCGTCAGCAATGTGAATGGGCATTAGAATTTGGTTATCCAATAGTTATTCATTCAAGAGATTCTACGGAGGATGTAATTTCAATAATAAAAGAATATAAAGGGGATGGTTTAAGGGGGATTTTTCACTGCTTTGGAGGGAGTGCTGAAGAAGCGAAAGAAATTACATCTTTAGACTTTTACTTAGGGATAGGAGGTGTTTATACTTTTAAAAAAGCAAAATTGAATGAATCATTAATCGAGATTCCTTTGTCTAAAATTGTTTTTGAAACGGATTCCCCATACTTGAGTCCTACCCCTTATAGAGGCAAACGAAATGAAAGTTCCTATATTCAATATATTATAGATAAGTTCGCAAAAGATAGAAGCCTTGATGCCGAATATATTATCACAGAAAGTACAAAAAATGTAAAAAGGATGTTCGATTTTTAAAATTACGAATTAAATATCGACATAGTGCTACTTTTTAAATAAAATATATTGTGTTGAGCTACGTAAAATATCGGTTAAATGTTGCGTTTTTTCGACAAAAACCAATTAAAAATTTAAAAAATGTCATTATTTAATAATTTTTATGAAGAAAAATTAACTATGACTGAATAATTATTATTAATATTACAACCGTAATAAAATTTTAATTCTCTTAGTTGTGCGGTATATAAAGTAAGGTAACTAGGAGGAGAGTTGGCCGAGTGGTCGAAGGCGCACGCTTGGAAAGCGTGTAAACTCTAACCGGGTTTCAAGGGTTCGAATCCCTTACTCTCCGCTAATATTGTTTAATTATTTTGACTTTATTCAACCAACTAAAGTTATTTTAAAACACTCGTCAAAAATCTTTATGACTATGCGAAAAATTTTAGCTTCATTGCTAGTATTAGGACTTTCATTTGCAACAGGTGCAAGTGATTTAATGGCTCAAGAAGCCGAAGCCAGTGGGTTTCAAGTATTGAAAGAAAAATTCATCGAAGGTGGATGGGATTTCATGATGTTAGTATTAATTTGTTTAATCTTAGGATTAGCTTTCTGTATAGAGAGAGTTATTACTTTGAACGTAGCAACTACTAACACAGACAAATTAGTTTCTCGAATCGACGAGAGTTTACAATCAGGTGATGTTGAAGGTGCTATGGAAGTATGTAAATCTACTTCTGGTCCTACAGCTTCAGTTTTGTATGAAGGTTTAAGAAATGCTAAAGGTGGTGCTGAACAAGCAGAAAAAGCTATCGTTTCTTATGGTTCTGTTCAAATGGGATTATTAGAAAAAGGTTTAGTATGGATTTCTCTTTTCATCGCAATTGCTCCGATGCTTGGTTTCATGGGTACGGTAATTGGTATGATTGGTGCATTTGACCGTATCGAAGCAGTAGGTGATATCTCTCCTTCTATTGTTGCAGGTGGTATTAAAGTAGCCTTATTGACAACAGTATTCGGTTTGGTAACTGCAATTATCCTTCAAATTTTTTACAACTACATCGTATCAAAAGTTGATTCTATTGTATTAAAAATGGAAGATGCTTCAATCGCACTAGTTGACTCTATGGCAAGACATAACATCTTTGCTAAATAATTTTCTCCACCCAATTTTAAATTAAAGTTTATGTATCAATTTTTATCTAAAAAAGGGTCTACAGTAGCTTTCGTACTAGGTGCAGCATTGTCTATCATCTTTTTAGCTATTGTATTATCCGAATCAGAATCACTTTCCAGTTTTGGAGATGATTTGCCTGGTTTAAAAGAAAAGCACATAGATCTATTTAACTTTGGTATTTTCTCAGCTATTGCTTTAGCGGTACTTACTGCGGTAGCAGCTGTAGCATTTGGTTTATTACAAATGCTTGGAGATATTAAAGGATCTTTAAAAGGTCTTATCGGAATCGGTGCTTTAATTGTTCTTTATTTAGTATTTTCTTCTACTGCAACTCACGAAACAGTAGGCGATTTAGCAGAAACAATGAAAACTTTCGAAATTGATGAAGCTCGCTCAAAAATGATTACTGGTGCTATTTGGACTACATTAATAGCAGGTATTGTTGGCGTAGGTTCTCTAGTTATTTTTGAAGTTGTTAATGCGTTTAAATAATAATAATTATGCTTAATAAAAAAAGTAGTAAAGATCGCTTGAAAAGTGAAATTAATGCAGGTTCAATGGCAGATATTGCCTTCTTGCTATTGATTTTCTTTCTTGTGACTACAACAATCGACGTTGATAAAGGAATTTCTATTAAGCTACCACCTTGGTCTGAAGATGATGTTCAGGCGGAAACATTAAAGTTGAAAACTAGAAACGTATTTTCAGTTTTAGTAAACGCTAACAATCAAATGTTAGTAAGAGGTGAGCTGGCAGATGTTGCTAATGTAAGGGAAAGAGCAAAAGAATTTATTGCGAACCCTTCCAAAAGAGACGATTTGTCTGAAAGCCCTAGATCAGCTATTATTTCATTGAAAAACGATAGAGGTACTAATTACAAAACGTACTTGATGGTTTACAATGAATTAAAAGCAGCATACTCAGAATTGTGGGACGATAAAGCCCAAGCTAAATTCGGTAAACCGTATGGTGACGACCTTACCGATGCACAAAAGAAACAAGTAAGGGATGAAATTCCTTTCATATTATCCGAAGCGGAGCCAACTGCTTTTGGAGAAGAATAATTTTTTAATCTATTAAATTTAAGAAGCGTTATGGGTAAATTTAGTAAGAAAGGGGGGAAGGCAGATCCAGAGGTATCAACGGCATCCCTGCCCGATATTATATTCATGCTTCTGTTCTTCTTCATGGTAACCACTGTTATGAGAACTTCTGAACTTATGGTTTCAGTATCAGTTCCTGAGGCTACTGAATTAACTAAACTTGAAAAAAAATCATTAGTTAATTATATTTATATAGGTAGACCAATGGAAAGATACGAATCAGAGTTCGGTACTGCTCCTCGTATTCAGTTAGGTAACAAGTTTGGAACAGACAAGGATATTCCATTGTTCTTAGAGGCACATCGTGCTAAGGTTTCGGAAAGAGAAAGAGGTTTGATTTACTCTTCTATTCGTGCCGATGGTGAAGTGACTATGGGAATTGTATCTGACATTAAAACAGCTTTAAGAAAAGCAGGACAGTTAAAAATTAACTACTCTGCTCGTGCTAGAGCTAAAGATTTATAGGCTCAGATATTTATAATTATATTTCAAAAAGCTCTTCTGGTTTACCAGAAGAGCTTTTTGCGTTTTATAGAATACCATTCTGTTATAAAAGAGATACACCAAAATTTTACATTTTACCATCTATGTAACTATAGAAGAGTTTCTAGTTAGATTGAACGCGCGTGTACTATTCTATCTATTTTAATTTCTAAACTTAAAAATGAAGTTATGTTAGATAAAAAAAAGTCTAAAAATCGAATGAAAAGTGAAATTAATGCAGGTTCTATGGCCGACATTGCTTTCTTATTGTTAATATTTTTCCTTGTGACTACAACAATTGATGTTGATAAAGGTATTTCAATTAAATTACCACCTTGGTCGGGTACTCAGCTTGATGAAAAGGTAACCACTAATTCAAGAAATGTTTTTTCAGTATTGGTAAATACTAAAAATGAAATGTTAGTGAGAGGACAGCTGGAGGAAATTTCATTAATAAAAAACAGAGCAAAAGAATTTATTATGAACCCTAGTGGAGCTAAAAATCTTGCTATTAGTCCTCGTTCTGCAATTATCTCATTAAAAAATGACAGAGGAACAAATTATAAAACATACATTACAGTATATAATGAATTGAAAGCTGCGTATTCTGAATTGTGGGATGAAGAATCTCAAGAGTTATTTGGTAAACCATATGGAGAAGCATTAACTTCTGTTCAGAAGAAGGAAATAAGAGACAGAATTCCATTTATACTATCTGAAGCAGAGCCAACAGAATTCGGAGATTAATAGTTAATTATTAAAGCCTTTTTGATTTCAAAGAGGCTTTTTGTATTTTAGCATAACAAAATGAAAATCAGATACTATGAAATTTCTATATGCACTATTAACGCTTCTCTTTATTGCTTTTGCTATTTTACAATGGAATGATTCAGATGGAATTATTTGGATGTTAACCTATGGTACTGTTGCCTTTGGTTTTTTCTGTGCAACTTTAGGCAATTACTTTTTCAAACATATTTTTTGGTTGATTGTATTATTTACCATTTGGTTAATAACTTATATTCCCCATGTAGTGGTGTGGGTAGAGTTGGGAATGCCTTCTATCGTGGAAGAAATGTCTGCGGCTAATGGATATATTGAAAACACAAGAGAATCTTTAGGCTTGGCTTTGGCTTTGATTTCACTTTTAATTATGTATTGGGTTGAAAAAACAAGGGCTGAAATGAATGAGAAGCTAGAGTTGGAATATGAGTCATAACCTTTCTCTGAAGAATGCTGTAATTGAATTTAAGAATTTTTTGATTTTTGAAAAGAACAGTTCGTCTAACACCGTAGAGGCGTATTGCCGAGATGTTAATCAGTTTGTAAGCTTTATTGCTCAAAACGAATTAACTTTAGTGAAAGCACTGACCCAAGAATCGTTTGAATCTTATTTATTTGCACTGATGGATTTGAGTTTATCAAATGCTACACGAGCCAGAATCTCATCAAGTTTAAAAGCATTCC
>CALAJP010000247.1 GCA_937922815.1 uncultured Saprospiraceae bacterium | reverse complement strand
TTAAAATCGACCATTCGCTTTTTCAAATTGTCTAAAGTCAATAATGTTTGATGATTTTTGAGCGATAGAACGCCCTCAGAAATTAAGTCCGATAACCAAATTAGTATTTCCGAAGAAGCTTTATTTGCTAAATCCCATTTTTCCTTATCCTCTATTATTGTTTTAGTCGGAATATTTGCTTCAGTGGTTTTGTCTTGGTTTTGAGTTTCTTTTTTCTTGATGTTTTTATTTGCCCAACTTTCTACCCATTCGGGAAAATTATCGCTTTTGTTTTCCTCAATATTTTCCTCCAAAGTAGCCAATAAGGTAGCCAAAGCATGTTTGCAAGGAAATTTTCGACTGGGGCAATTGCATTTACTTTTCCAAGTGGCAATAGAAACCATCGTCTGATAAGACTTTGAACCAGAACCTTGAATCTCAGCCCAATAAATGGATTCTTTAGAATAGTATTTCTTGATTTTTTGGGCAGAAACTATTTTATCCGCAGCTTTTGTAGAAGCTGCATCAGGAGAGAAAGTGATTATCTGTTCACGAGAAAGGCTCAAATTGATAAGATTTGTTTTATTATCTTCAAATATAAATATATTCTAAAGATAGTATCTTATAAAAAATAGAACAATCGAAAATATAATAGCACATTCTATCTAGTTTTATCAATTTACGCTTCTAATTCTTTTTTTGTAGGATTTCATCTCACAACAGTTCGGTAACTTTTTATAAAAAACTGATATTCAATGTACTATGAAATAAGTATCTAAATTGTAAAACACTGACAATCAAATAGTTATATTTAAAAAACTCAGCAAAAGAAAAAAGTTACCGAAGTATTGATCTCAGAAATACTTTAAATTAAAGTATGGAAAAAATTAAAGTTTATTAAAAGCATTAAACTAAAGAACATTGAAAGCAATTATATTCTTATATTTACGAAAAACTCAACTGTCACTATAATTAAACCCTAAAAATGAAATACGCCATTCTTTTTCTATTCACTATTTTATGTACGGCAATCTATTCTCAAAAAAAAGGTTTTGTAATAATTGTTTCTAATCAAAATTGCGAAATAATTATTGATGGACAAAAAAATATTTCACTACTAAAAAACACTCCCCAAAAACATGAGTTCTTAGTAGGTCAACATTTTTTAAAAGCCAATTCTACTAATGGAGAAAAAACTCAAATTTTTTCAGTAGAAGAGAATAATCAAAACTTAATCAACATTGAATTCAGTTCCAAAGCTATCCATAATAATGATACTAAGAAAAACATTATTACCACTTTTATTGTAAACTCCGACTCTAAGCTTCATATCGATGGAAATAGTCTTGAGGAATCTACGTTAATTGCCTATAAAGAAAATCTAATATATTTACCAATAGGCGATAATAAAATTCGAATAACTCCTAATTCAAGTATATTTAAACCTTGGACTGAAACAATTAAAGTAAGTGAAAATGGTAATAACGTTTTCAAAATTGAATTATCAGGACCTAAAAGTTTAAGTTTTACCTCTGAACAAAGTTCAAATGAAAATAAAACTCAAGTCCCACATACAACCGCTTTAAATAAAACATTCTACACCTTATGTCAGAGAAGCATAAATCTTTCTTCTTTCGAAGAACTTTACTATGCTCTAGACAAAGATGACGAATTAGAATTATCCGCTTTTATGACTAATAAAAAAGGCAGTTTTAATGTTCAAGTTATTAGATATCAAAATAATGAAATTATTTATAGCAAAAGCAATTCTACATTTATTAGTAATGATAGAATAAAAATCAGAAATAAAGGGATTTATATTATAAACATACAAAACAATGCATTATTCAGTAAAGAAGTAAAAATAGCACTACGTAGAAGACCTTTAACTCAAAAAGGTCTAAATTTCAACACAACAGTATTAAAAAAATCTAAATATATACCCGTAGAGATTATACCATCTAATTCTTTTTACGTTAATAGCACAAGTAATGAAAAAATAAAAGGAGGCACAAATGAGATTTCAATACCAATCAAAATACCTAAAAATGCCGTAAAATGTTACTATACAATTTCAGCATCAAGGTTGGAAAATGATATAAAGTCCTCAACTAGTTTACTAGAAAATATTTCAAGTGTTTTAATTGATAATTCCTTAATAAACCTTGGAATTGAAGCAATTACAACACCTCCTGGCGCAGATTATTGTAACGTATACTTTTTAGATGAGGTAAATAATCAAAACTTTCTAAGAGAAGAGCCATTTAATTATATAATAAATGGTTCTAGAATAAATATCAAATCAGCTAAAGTAGAACTCCCTACTATAGGAAAAAACAATTATTTTCTAGGTATAGAAAACACCGACTTGTTTCATGGAATACATATAAATTTAGAGGTAGTCGCAGTTTATGAAGAAACATATTTAGAACAAGAATAAACCTTTACTTTAATCGCTTCGCCAAAAAGAATTTTTTCAATTCTGAGCTTGCTTCTTCTTCCATTATTCCCATAGCAACGCGTGTTTTGGGGTGCAATAATTCTTTTCCATACCTCATAAACCCTTTTCGGTCATCGCTTGCTCCGATTACAATTTTTCCGATTTGACTCCAAGCTAAAGCACCTGCACACATAATGCAGGGTTCTAAGGTTACATACAAAACGCAGTCTCGAAGATATTTAGAGCCTAAATTTGCAGAAGCCGAAGTTAAAGCTAACATTTCGGCATGTGCGGTTACATCGTGTAATTGTTGCGTTTGGTTATGTGCTCTAGCTATAATTTTGTTATTAGCAACCACTACGGCACCCACAGGAACTTCTCCAATTACTTGTGCTTTTTTGGCTTCTTTCAAAGCTTCTTTCATAAAATATTCATCACTAAAAACAGTCATCATAGCAGTAAAATTATAAAAAAACAGTTGCCAATATGAATCGACAACTGTTTATTTTTTATTTAAAAATCATAGATTATAAGAATCTATCATTATTTAATATCTGTAATATTCAGGTTTGAATGGTCCTTCTGGTGTAACACCGATGTATTCAGCTTGGTCTTGAGAAAGAACATCTAATTCAACACCAATCTTAGCCAAATGTAATTTCGCTACTTTTTCATCCAAATGCTTAGGAAGCATATATACGTCGTTATCGTATTTGTCTCCGTTTACCCACAACTCTAATTGAGCTAATACTTGGTTAGTGAAAGAGTTTGACATTACAAACGAAGGGTGACCTGTTGCACAACCCAAGTTTACTAAACGTCCTTCTGCCAAAACAATGATTTCATTTCCGTCGATATTATACATATCAACTTGTGGTTTTACAACAACTTTTGTATCACCATAAGTAGAATTCAACCATTCCATATCAATCTCATTATCAAAGTGTCCGATATTACAAACGATTGCTTTATCTTTCAACGCTTTGAAATGTTGTTCTTTTAGAATGTCTTTGTTACCTGTTGCAGTAACAACAATATTTGCTTCAGAAATAGCATTTTCCATTTTCTTAACTGCAAAACCGTCCATTGCCGCTTGTAAAGCACAAATTGGGTCAATTTCAGTAACGATAACTCTACATCCTGCCCCTCTCAATGAAGCCGCAGAACCTTTCCCTACATCACCATAACCAGCTACAACAGCTACTTTCCCAGCCAACATTACATCAGTTGCTCTTCTGATAGCATCCACTAAAGATTCTTTACAACCATATTTGTTATCAAATTTTGATTTAGTAACTGAATCGTTGATATTAATGGCAGGAATCGTTAATGTTCCGTTTTTAACTCTTTCGTATAGTCTATGAACACCCGTAGTCGTTTCTTCACTCAACCCTTTGATGTCTTTCACTAATTCAGGGAATCTGTCTAATACCATGTTAGTCAAATCTCCACCATCATCAAGAATCATATTCAAAGGTTTTCCACCTTCGAACCCGAATAAAGTTTGTTCGATACACCAATCAAATTCTTCTTCATTTAATCCTTTCCATGCATAAACAGGAACTCCGCTTGCTGCAATTGCTGCTGCTGCATGATCTTGAGTTGAAAATATATTACAAGAAGACCAAGTAACCTCCGCTCCTAAAGCAACCAACGTTTCAATCAAAACGGCTGTCTGGATTGTCATGTGTAAACAACCAGCGATTCTTGCTCCTTTTAAAGGCTGAGATTCTCCGTACTCATCACGAAGAGCCATCAAACCCGGCATTTCTGCTTCTGCTAAATGAATTTCTTTTCTACCAAAATCAGCTAAGTTGATATCCTTAACTTTATATTGCAAATTTGATACTGACATATATATATATTTTAAA
>CALAJP010000246.1 GCA_937922815.1 uncultured Saprospiraceae bacterium | reverse complement strand
AAGTATGGCCATTCTTTTTTATATTTGTGCTACAGCAGCTTGGACAAGATGTATACATAATTTTTTTTTGATAATCTTAAAATTACGTTTTTTATCCGAGTTGCTTATTTCTTAGCATTACATTTGATACACCGCCAAAATAATTTCATAAACTTGATATTTAATGAAAATGCGAAAAATATAGGAGCAAAAGTTATTCTAACCACTGCATCTGGAAAAACATTAACTGAAGATTATATTATCGGTGAAGGCTTAGTGTCAGACCAAAGTTCGAGTGTGCATTTTGGACTAGGTCAGGAAGAAATCAAAAGTATACAAATCAAATATATAGATGGGCTTGTTCAAGACTTAGCTGATTTTAAAATAAATACTTCTTCAGTTATCCCAGAATTTGTACAACCTGAAAATACTCCAACTGAAGAATGATAAACAAAATACTTAATATACTCATCATAATTATCTTTAGTTTCGGAATATATGGAGCTAGTAATTTGGTATATAAAGAATATACATTAAAGCAAGTATGCCCTCAAATTTTGGGCATACCTGCTTGTTATATTATTATGGCTTGTCTTATTATTCCATTCATTACACACCTTTTTGGGTTTAATCATAAATACTACTTTATAGGAACAGGTTTGGCTTTAACGATAGCTACTTATGGATCAATTTTTCAATATTTTGGTATATCTGAATGTCCCAAGACGGGTGGAGGTATACCAATGTGTTATATTTCTTTCATGATTTTTTTTAGTTTGGTCCTCTTAAAGTTCAAGATAAAATAGTATTTAGGAGATAGCCATTAGTTTTATTTTTAGCTTTTTCTTATCTATGGTTAATACACTGATCGATAATATGTGAAATTAAGAACTTACACTCGTCAAGTTATGGTCATAAGAGCAAGTCAATTCCTTCGCTCCATCTCCAATTGCGATTTGTAGAGATGAGCATTGAAAGCTAAAATTTTTAAAATATAGCTTCTTTAATTTGATAGAAAATGAAGTAATATCTTTTTTTGAAATTAGTAATAAGGCACAGCCTCCAAAACCACCTCCCATCATTCTCGCTCCTAGTACAGAATCGTTTTCTCTACAGAAATCAACAATAAAATCTATTTCTTTACAACTCACTTCGTAATTGTTCTTTAAACTTTCATGACCTTCATACATCAATTGTCCGACATTAGTCAAATTCGAATTTTCAAATGCCTTTCTTACTAAATGAACTCGGTTGTTCTCTTCAACTACGTGTTTAACACGTTTATACTCGAATGGAGTTAATACATTTTTTATAATAGTTAAATCTGAAACATTTAATTCTCCTAAAGATTCAATATTTATTGCATTTTGAATTTTATGAAGGCTCCTTTCACAAGTATCTCTTCTAATATTATATTCAGAGTTGGCTAATTCATGAGAAACATTACTATTGATTAAAAGAAAGGTATGGTCTTTCAAGTCTATATTAAAAAGTTCGTATTCTTTTGTACCGCAATTAAGTAGCATGGCTTTATCTCTCTGCCCATTAAAACTAACAAACTGATCCATAATACCACAATTAACCCCTATATAGTGTTCAGCCTTTTGGGATAACTGAATCATGTCAATCAGTTCTAAATCCAAGTCAAATAAACAATTTAGACCATACAAAAACGATGAAACTAGAGATGCAGATGAACTAATTCCACTTCCAATAGGAATGGTCCCACTAAAAGAAGCATTAAATCCCAAGATTTCTATTCCTTTTTCTTTTAACAAAACTAATACTGCGTCAATATATTTCTGCCAACTATCTTTATTACAACATTTTACATCTTTGATGTCAAATTCATAAGTCGTATTAGTATCTACGGAGTACACAGAACAGAATGTGCCATTATGCGACTTATCAAGTTTAAAAGTAGTGTCCAAGTTAATTGCAGCGGGCATTACAAAACCATTACTATAATCGGTGTGATCTCCTATAATATTTATTCTACCTGGTGCTCTTACTGTAACTGATTGTTTCGTAAATGTATTCATTTTTCATATTTATAAAACAAAAAAACCGTTTTTAGCACGAGGCCAAAAACGGTTTAAATATTTTTATAAATATGGGTTCTTACGATTCTTCAATAATTTCTTCTTCAGTTAATTGAGGATTATAAGTAACTTTCATATTATTAAACCTGTCTTGTCCTGTACCTGCTGGGATGTTCTTACCTACAATAACATTTTCTTTTAGTCCAGCTAACAAGTCTCTTTTAGCACCAATCGCAGCAGTACTTAGTACTTTTGTCGTTTCTTGGAATGATGCCGCTGAGATCCAGCTTACTGTTCCTAAAGATGATTTTGTAATCCCTTGTAATAATGGTGTTGAAGTTGCCGCTACCGCATCTCTATAAGTAATAAGTTTTAAATCATTTCGCTTCAAGAAAGAATTTTCTTCTCTCAATTGACGTAATGAAATTAATTGACCAGCTTTGTATTTAGAAGATTCTCCAGCATCTTCAACAAATTTCTTGTCGAAAATACCATCGTTTTCATTTACGAAATCTTTCTTTTCTACTGCTTCTCCTTCTAGGAAGGTAGTATCTCCTGGGTCAACAATCTTAACTCTTCTCATCATTTGACGAACAATTACTTCCATATGTTTGTCATTGATATTGATACCTTGAGAACGATATACTTCTTGTACGCCGTTTACTAAATATTGTTGTACGGCATAAGGACCTTGAATGTTCAAAATATCTGCAGGAGAGGTTGAACCATCAGATAATGACATACCTGCTCTCACAAAATCGCCTTCTTGTACCTGTAAATGCTTAGATAATCCTACTAAATATTTTCTAACCTGACCATCTTTCGCTTCAATAAGAATTTCTCTATTTCCTCTCTTATTTTTACCAAATTTCACAACACCATCTACTTCAGCTACAACTGCTGGGTTAGAAGGGTTTCTTGCTTCAAATAGTTCAGTAACTCTTGGTAAACCACCCGTAATATCGGCAATTTTACCTAACTGACGAGGCAATTTAGCTAAAATTTCACCTTGTAGAACGTCTGTTCCATCTTCAACATCGATATATGAGCCAACAGGCATATCGTAAGATTTAATCAATTCGCCATCTGGAGTCATGATATGAATAGTAGGAACTTTTCTTCTTCCTCTTGATTCAATTACGACTGTATCAACGTGACCTGTCGATTCATCATGTTCTTTACGGTAAGTTACTCCTTCTTCTAAGTTCACATATTTAACAATACCCGCGAATTCAGAAATAATGAAACTATTAAATTTATCCCATTGAGCAATGATATCGTCTTTAGCAATTTTTTGCCCTTCTTTTACGAAAAGCTCAGAGCCATAAGTGATATAGAAAGATGATAAAATTCTTTTGCTTTTTGGTTCTAATATTCTTACTTCACCAGACCTAGAAGTTACATAAGTTTTCTCTACACCATCTTTTGAGAAATCAACCGTTTTAATAGCATCAAATTCTACGACACCATCAAATTTACTTTTGATATCTGATTCAGACTTATCTAATGTAGCCACACCACCGACGTGGAACGTTCTCAATGTCAACTGTGTACCTGGCTCACCAATTGATTGTGCAGCAATAATACCTACGGCATCACCACGTTCTGCAATTCTACCTGTTGCTAAGTTACGTCCGTAACATTTTCTACAAACACCGTTTTCGGTTTCGCAAGTCAATACTGAACGAATCGTGATGGTTTCAATTCCAGATTCATCAATTTCGATTGATTTTTGCTCAGTGATAAACTCACCCGCACTTAAAATCAATTCTTCTGTTACAGGATGTTCAACATCATGCAACGTATATCTACCTTCGATACGTTTTGCTAATTCTTTAACAATAGTATCGTTTTCTTTCAATGCAGAAACGTCAATACCTCTTAGGGTATCACAATCTTCTTCATTAATAATGACATCTTGAGCAACATCAACTAATCTACGAGTCAAATAACCTGCATCGGCAGTTTTCAATGCTGTATCGGCAAGACCTTTACGAGCACCATGCGTAGAAATAAAGTAATCCTGAACAGATAATCCATCAACGAAGTTGGAAAGAATTGGGTTTTCGACTACAGCCCCTCCAGTGTCACCTGATTTTCTTGGCTTCGCCATCAATCCCCTTAATCCACAAAGCTGTTTGATTTGGGCTTTCGATCCACGAGCTCCAGAATCAAGCATCATAAAGATTGAGTTGAAACCTTGTTTATGTTCTTTCAATTCAATCATTAACTTTTCTGTAATCGTATTATCGGCAGCCGTCCATTTATCAATAATTTGATTGTATCTCTCATTATTGGTAATGAATCCCATGTTAAAGTTATTCCAAATTTCCTTAACATCATCTTTGGCACCTTGTAGTACATCAACCTTATTCGTTGGTTCTATCAAGTCACCTAAATTGAAAGACAATCCTCCTTTAAATGCCCAATAGAAACCTAATTCTTTAATTTTATCTAAGAAAATAGCTGCTACATTAAAGCCTGTTTTCTTAATGATTCTACCGATAAATACCTTCAATTGTTTTTTACCTAAAACATCATTGATAAATGGTACTCCTTCAGGAACAGCTTCATTAAACAAAACACGACCAACAGTAGTTTCTATTCGGTGATTAATTTTTTCACCTTCTTCTGTATAATCATCAATTCTTACCTGAATAGTTGCGTGGATTTCGGCTCTACCTTCATTAAAGGCAATACGTACCTCTTCTGGAGAATAGAATTTCATTCCCTCTCCTTTTACTTTATATTCAGGAGTAGATCTTTTCTGCTTAGTAATATAATATAAACCTAAAATCATATCCTGAGAAGGAAGTGTAATAGGAGAACCATCTTGTGGGTTCAACATATTATGAGCAGACAACATCAATACTTGTGCTTCCAAAATGGCCGCATGACTCAAAGGAACGTGAACAGCCATCTGATCACCATCAAAATCGGCGTTGAATGCACCACAAACAAGTGGATGTAACTGAATCGCTTTCCCTTCAACTAGTTTTGGTTGGAATGCTTGGATTGATAATCTATGCAGCGTAGGAGCCCTGTTTAATAAAATAGGATGTCCTTTTAGTATATTTTCAAGAATTTCCCAAATAACAGGTTCTTTTCTATCTACTAATTTTTTAGCTGATTTTACCGTTTTAACAATACCTCTTTCTATCAATTTTCTGATAACGAAAGGTTTGAAAAGTTCCGCAGCCATTCCTTTTGGCAATCCACATTCGTGTAATGATAAGTTAGGCCCTACAACAATTACAGAACGACCAGAGTAATCAACACGCTTACCCAAAAGGTTTTGTCTGAAACGTCCTTGCTTTCCTTTCAAAATATCAGAAAGTGATTTTAAGGCTCTACCTCCTTCTGCTTTTACAGCATTAGATTTTCTACTATTATCAAATAAAGAATCTACGGCTTCTTGAAGCATACGTTTTTCATTACGTAAAATTACTTCAGGAGCTTTGATTTCCAATAACCTTTTCAATCTGTTATTTCTAATAATAACTCTTCTATAAAGATCATTCAAATCGGAACTAGCAAATCTACCACCATCCAAAGGAACTAAAGGTCTCAATTCTGGTGGAATAACTGGAAGATATTGAATAACAGCCCATTCAGGTTTGTTTTCACATCTTGTTTGTCCATCTCTAAATGCTTCAACAATTCTAAGTCTTTTCAAAGCCTCAGATTTTCTTTGTTGAGCGGTTTCTGTAGCGGCAGCATGTCTTAATTGGTAAGAAAGTTCTTCTAAATTGATTCTTTCTAACAAATCACGAACTGCTTCAGCTCCCATTTTTGCGATGAACTTGTTAGGGTCATCGTCTTCTAACATTTGGTTTTCTTTAGGCAATTCGTCAAGAATGTCTAAATACTCTTCTTCTGTTAATAAATCTAATTTATGTAAGCCATCTTTAGAACCTTCTAGGGGTGCTTTGACACCTGGTTGAATAACTACATATCTTTCGTAATAAACGATAGATTCTAATTTTTTAGAAGAAACACCTAACAAGTAACCAATTTTATTAGGTAAAGATTTGAAGAACCAAATATGAACAACAGGTACTACTAATTTAATATGACCTATTCTTTCTCTTCTAACTTTCTTTTCTGTTACTTCTACCCCACATCTATCACACACGATACCTTTGTATCGAATTCTTTTATATTTTCCACAAAAACATTCGTAATCCTTAACAGGTCCAAATATACGTTCGCAGAACAAACCATCTCTTTCTGGCTTGTACGAACGGTAGTTAATGGTCTCTGGTTTAAGAACCTCACCAAATGAACGCTCTAAGATATCATCAGGAGAAGAAAGACTGATGATGATTGAGTTAAATTTGGATTGTTGACGTTGTTGCTGTTTTCTAAATGGCATATATTTATTATTTATGGAACTGCTTAAATAATTAATTTCTGTGTTACCACCTAATCGGGTAACCAATCAATAGTTGGTCGAAAAATTTAATCAAACTTTACATCCAACGCCAAACCTCTCAACTCATGAATCAATACGTTGAAAGATTCTGGAATATTTGGTTCTGGCAAGTTATCACCTTTTACGATTGCCTCGTAAGCTTTCGCTCTACCAGTAATATCATCAGATTTAATCGTCAAAATTTCTCTAAGCATATTAGATGCTCCAAATGCTTCCAATGCCCAAACTTCCATCTCACCAAAACGCTGACCACCAAACTGAGCTTTACCACCCAATGGTTGCTGCGTAATCAATGAATATGGTCCGATAGAACGAGCATGCATTTTATCATCAACCATGTGAGATAATTTAAGCATATAGATAACACCTACTGTAGCCTGCTGATGGAAACGATCTCCAGTTTCTCCGTCATATAAGTACGTTTGCCCTAATGAAGGAAGATTAGCTTGTTGGATATAAGATTCGATTTCATCTTTTCTTGCACCATCAAAAATTGGAGTACCGAATTTCATTCCTAACTTGGCACCAGCCCAACCCAATACGGTTTCAAATACCTGTCCCAAGTTCATACGAGAAGGTACACCTAGTGGGTTAAGGATAATATCAACACAAGTACCATCATCTAAGAAAGGCATATCCTCAAGACGTACAATTCTTGACACAATTCCTTTGTTACCATGACGACCTGCTAATTTATCACCCACTTTTAGTTTTCTTTTCTTAGCCATATAAACTTTAGCTAATTTAAGAACTCCTGCTGGTAACTCATCACCAATACTAATGTTGAATTTTTCTCTTTTATAACGTCCAACCTCTTCGTTTACTTTAATGGTATAATTATGAAGTAACGTAGAAATTTGTCTATTTAAAGTATCGTCTTCTGTCCAATTAGAATAATCAACTGTTGAGAAATCGATTCCCTTTAAGGCAGCTTGCGTAAACTTAGTGCCTTCAGGAATACTGATTTCATTATAAACAGATTTAACTTTCTTGGCAGTCTTATCTTTTACTAAAACCATCAATTTATCAATCAAAATGGTACGAAGTTCATTTAATACAATCAAATGTTCCTCTTCTAATTTTGATAATAAATCTTTTTCTTTTTCTTTTTGAAGCTTATCTTTTTTCGCTCTTGCGAATAGTTGCTTATTGATAATTACACCACGAGTAGATGGAGGTGCTTTTAAAGATGCATCTTTAACATCTCCTGCTTTATCTCCAAAGATTGCTCGCAATAATTTTTCTTCTGGTGTAGGATCAGATTCACCCTTAGGGGTAATTTTACCAATCAATATATCTCCATCTGTTACCCAAGCACCTACTCTGATGATACCATTTTCATCAAGGTCTTTTGTAGCTTCTTCACTAACATTTGGAATATCGTTAGTTAACTCTTCTTCTCCCAACTTCGTATCACGAACATCCATTTCAAAATGTTCGATATGTAAAGAAGTGAAAATATCTTCTTTAACTACTCTTTCAGAAAGAACAATTGCATCCTCAAAGTTATACCCTTTCCAAGGCATGAATGCAACTTTCAAGTTTTGTCCAAGTGCCAATTCTCCTTTATCAGTTGCATAACCATCACAAAGAATCATTCCTTTATGAACACGAGCACCTTTTTTAACAATTGGTTTCAAGTTGATACAACTACCTTGGTTTGTTCTTCTAAACTTAATTAATTTATATGTTTTTCTGCTATCTTCAAACGAAACCAATCTCTCAGTATCCGTTCTATCGTAACGAATTACAATTTCGTTGGCATCAACATATTCAACAATACCATCACCTTCTGCATTGATTAACATTCTTGAGTCACCCGCAACTTTACCTTCGATACCTGTTCCTACAATTGGAGCAGATGGTCTTAATAAAGGTACAGCTTGACGCTGCATGTTAGATCCCATCAGTGCACGGTTGGCATCATCATTCTCTAAGAAAGGAATCAATGAAGCAGAAACACCTACAATTTGGTTAGGAGCAACATCTACATATTCGATTTCATCAGGTTCCAACATCGGGAACTCACCATGCTCTCTACATTTGATTCTATCTGTTAGAAATGCACCTTCTTCACTAATATCAGCATTTGCTTGAGCGATTTTCTTGAAATCTTCTCCTTCTGCTGAAAGGTAAATTGGGTCATTTTTTATATCTACACTTCCTTCTTCTACCTTTCTATATGGAGTCTCTAAGAATCCCATTTTATTCACCTTTGCATGAACACATAGCGTAGAAATCAAACCAATATTTGGTCCCTCAGGGGTTTCAATTGTACATAAACGTCCGTAATGAGAATAATGAACATCACGAACCTCAAAACCTGCTCTTTCTCTAGATAAACCTCCTGGTCCTAATGCAGAAATCCTTCTTTTATGAGTAATCTCTGATAGAGGATTGGTTTGATCTAAGAATTGAGAAAGTTGAGATGTTCCGAAAAATGAATTAATTACAGAAGAAAGTGTTCTTGCATTAATTAAATCAATTGGTGTAAATACCTCGTTATCTCTAACGTTCATTCTTTCTCTGATTGTTCTTGCCATTCTTGCAAGACCAACACCGAATTGAGCATATAATTGCTCACCTACGGTTCTTACTCTTCTGTTGGATAAATGGTCAATATCGTCAATCTCAGCTTTTTGGTTCATCAACCTAACTAAGTATTTAACGATTTTGATAATATCGTCACGAGTAAGTACTAAAGTGTTATCATCTAAATTGTCATGAAGTTTTCTATTGATTTTATATCTACCAACTTCACCTAAGTTATATCTCTTATCCGAGAAGAACAATTTATTGATAATTCCACGTGCTGTTTCCTCATCAGGTGGTTCAGCACCTCTTAATTGTCTATAGATATATTCTACAGCCTCTAATTCCGAACTTGTCGGATCCTTTTGCAAGGTATTATATATAATGGTATAATCTTCATCAATATTTAATTTTTGAAGAATCATACTCTTAACTTCAGCGTCAAGAACTTGGTGAATATTAGATTCATCAAGAACAGTATCACGCTCAAGGATAATTTCGTTTCTTTCTATTGTTACAACCTCACCTGTATCTTCATCCACGAAATCCTCAGACCACTTTCGTAGTACCCTTGCTGCCAGTTTTCTGCCTATTGCCTTTTTAAGACCTTTCTTATCCGCTTTCACTTCTTCTGCAAGGTCAAATATTTCTAATATCTCTTTATCACTGTCATATCCAATTGCTCTCAATAACATGGTTACTGGGAACTTCTTTTTCCTGTCAATGTATGCGTACATAACAGAGTTGATATCCGTAGAAAATTCCATCCAAGCTCCTTTGAATGGTATTACTCTTGCAGAGTACAATTTTGAGCCATTCGGGTGGTAGCTTAATTTAAAGAATACCCCTGGAGATCTGTGTAGCTGTGATACTACAACACGTTCTGCACCATTGATTACAAAGGTTCCTTTCGGTGT
>CALAJP010000245.1 GCA_937922815.1 uncultured Saprospiraceae bacterium | reverse complement strand
GGGATCACCTCTTACCATTCCGAACAGAGAAGTTAAGCCTTTCAGCGCCGATGGTACTGCCTTATGGTGGGAGAGTAGGTCGCTGCCAACTTTTTTAATGCCTTATCAGGATCTTGTGTCTTGATAAGGCATTATTCATTTCAACCCAAGCCTTTTATCAATACTCTATAAAACATGTTTATCTTGCTTTATTAAAAGAGTAATCAGGTGTTGTCGTCATTAGATAATCTAATACAATTATATGTTGACATTTTTTGATTATTTAGTAACTTCGATAGCCTATATTACTATTCTCTACCTTACATAGAACATAAGGAAAAGCGAATGTCTTTTGTTCGACTCGTTGAAAATTTTACTACAAAAAATATAATTGTTAGGAATAGTGTCTTTTGTTTCTTCTTATAATAATGAAGAAATTAACAACTGCAATTGTGCTACAAGTAGAAGATACAAGATATAAGATACTCTGATTGAAAATAAATTAAAAACATCATTAACTCTCTTTTCAAAAGTGTTCCTTATGATCATTGGTAGAAGGGCAATGATCATTTCTATCGTGCTATTTTTCATTTGACTTTCAAAATGAGGGGTATTTACACACAATCTGAAGTGCACACGAGGTAGAATGGATACTTTAGTTCAATTAGATAATGCCACCTACGCTTTTGAATTCAAACTCGACCAAACAGCCGAAATCGCCATTCAACAAATCAAAGACAAAGGATACCTTGAACCTTACGGAAATGAGGGCGAGCCATTAATTGCTATTAGCGTTAACTTTTCTACAGGTACGAAGGTGCTGGAAGATGTTTTTATATCCCTCTACTCTACCCAAAACAAATCAGAAATAATAAAATCAGAAATTTTTCGACCTTCTTTAGTTAGAAAGTAATTGCCAAACTGTTCCACCACATGACCAGATGTAATGAATTTAGAAAACAAAGGAACCGTTTTATTCCATAATAGCGGATATTTTTCTTTCATGAAATCATTTTCAACGCCCCACTGCGTTCGTAAACGAGTCATCAAATATTCATTGAAAGAATCTACTAAACTCAACGCTTCTTTTCCAAACAAATCTGTTTTTGCAGAGATGGCTTTAATGTATTTTGCATTATTGGCAATATTCCAATAACGATTTTCACCATCGAAAGAATGAGCAGAAGGCCCAATGCCTAGATACTTTTTTTGATTCCAATAATTGGTATTATGTACCGCATAATTTTCATCTCTACAAAAATTAGAAATCTCGTAATGTTCATAGTTGCTAGCTTCTAACGAATCAACCAACATATCGAATTGCCTCATTTGGTATTCACTGGATGGCTTTGGATATTGATTGTTTTTGACCTTATAATGCAAAGAAGTTCTCTCTTCTACCGTCAGGCAATAGGCAGAAATATGAGGTGGATTGAAGGATTTAGCTATTCTTAGATTCTCTTCCCAAATTTCATGGCTTGAAGTAGGAATGCCGTAAATTAAGTCCAGACTATAGGATTCAAAGCCTAATTTTTGGGCTTGTTCCAAACATTTCATCGCTTGATACGAATCATGACTTCGATTCATAACCACTAAATCACCATCATCAAAAGATTGAATGCCTATACTCAAACGATTAATTGGCGTGAAGTTTTTCAATAACGATAAGTAATTATCACTCAAGTCATCGGGATTGGCTTCTATCGTTATTTCTTTTACTTTTGAGGTATCAAAGCAATTTTCTATTTGATTAAAGATTAACGACCAATCGCTAATGCTTAACACAGAAGGCGTTCCTCCTCCAAAATAAATGGATTCCAAAGGAGCATCGATAAATGTTTTTCTCCAATCCATCTCTAACATAATGGATTCTATGATTGAGGATTTCATTTTCAAAGAAGTCGAAAAATGAAAATCACAGTAGCTACATGCTTGTTTACAAAATGGAATATGGATGTATAATCCGCTCATTGAAATTATTTACGGATATGTCCCTTGCCAAAAACAAACCATTTATTTGAAATTAAATGTTCTAAACCTAAAGGACCACGATGATGAATTTTATCCGTACTAATTGCTAATTCTGCTCCCAAACCAAATTGCCCTCCGTCAGTGAATCTACTCGATGCATTGTGATATACAGCAGCTACATCAGTATTTTGCATAAAAAATTCTACATCAGCATCCAATTCCGTAATAATGATGGCAGAATGACCGCCACTATGAGTATTAATCATTTCAATAGCCTCGATAGAAGTATTAACTTCACCAATAACCATTTTTTTGGCTAAAAATTCCTCTTTCCAGATAGCATCAGAAACCGCAGCCTCTTGATCAATAATTAACTCCGCATTTTCTTTATCAAATAAAGTTTTGAGCTCATTAAGAAAACCTGTTTTATTGGGATGGTCTTTATGAATTAGCACTTTATCTAAGGCATTGCAAGCACTTATTTTATCAAATTTCGCATTGGTAATAATATCCATTACCATTTCAATTTGTGCATCTTTATTGATAAAAAGAAAGTTATTCCCACGTCCACTGACCAAAACAGGAGCACCAGAATGTTCCTTCACAAATGCAATTAGTTTTTCGCCTCCACGAGGTACCACCAAATCAAATTTATTATCAGGAGATTTTAAAAATTCTTGAACTTCAGCTCTTGGCAAATCCAAATATTGAATCCAATCTTTGCTTAGTCCAGTATTTTCTAATGCTTGGTGCCAACAATTCATCAAAACGAGGTTCGATTTTTTAGATTCTTTTCCTCCTTTTAGAATGATTTTATTGCCCGATTTAAAAGCAATTACCGCAGCTTCAACCGTTACGTCAGGTCTTGATTCATAAATAATCAAGATTGTTCCGAAAGGAGCCGTTCTATTTTCAACTTTCAAGCCTTTTGGGTTTTCGAATTGATAACGAACTTGTCCAACGGGGTCTTCTTTTTCCAAAACCGTTTGCAATGAAGTAATCATTCCATCAACCTTAGCATCATTCATTTTTAAACGGTCGTACATCGAAGTATCTGAGCCTGTGTAAGCTTCCAATTCTTCTTTATTAACCGCTAAAAAATCAGCTCTAGATTCGTCGACTAAACGAATCATTTCTTTAATAACTTGGTTTTTCTGAACCGATGTTAAACTATGATTCATGAATAGACATTTTTATGTTCAAATCTTGTCCAAGAATATCAATTTGCGTATCTGAATCAATGGCGTTTTCTAAGGTTAACGATTCTGCCAAAACCTCATTACAAATATAATTCAAATGACTTTCAACTGCCTTTTCGATAGAAACATGAGTGGCTAATTGAATATTGATTTTGTCAGTAACCTTGAAATCACTGCTTTTTCTTACGTTTTGAATACGATTAACTAATTCTCTCGCAATTCCTTCTGCTTCTAATTCTTCCGTGATGGTCACATCTAAAGCAACCGTCAATTCAGCATCCGTAGCTAACATCCAACCTGGAATATCTTCCGTTAAGATTTCAATATCTTCGGTAGTCAATTCAAATTTTTGTTCATCGATGGTAAGTTCGAAAGAACCATTTTTTTCAATTTCGTTAATTTCTTGATTAGAAAAGGCAGCAATAATTCCAGCCGCAGCTTTCATGTTTTTTCCTAATTTTCTACCTAAGGTTTTGAAATTAGGCTTCGCTTTTTTCTTTATTAAAGTAGAAGAATCCTCAAGGTAATCTACCTCTTTTACATTAACCTCCGCCAAAACCAATTCTTTGACCTGTTCAAATTGTGTTTTGAATTTAGGGTTCAATATTGGAATTAATATTTTTTGAAGCGGTTGTCTTACTCTAATCTTCTCACGTTTTCTCAATGATAAAACCATTGAAGAAACACGCTGTGCATAAGACATTCTTTCTTCTAAATCTTTATCAATAGAATCCGTTTCAATTGCTGGGAATAATGATAAATGAACAGATTCTTTTTCTTTATTTTGCGTTAAA
>CALAJP010000244.1 GCA_937922815.1 uncultured Saprospiraceae bacterium | reverse complement strand
TTCAAAAAGGGAGAACGTGTTGGTATTGTTGGGCCTAATGGGGTAGGGAAATCTACTTTTATTAAAATGTTGACCCAAGAAATTCGCCCCGATGAAGGAAAAGTTGTCGTTGGGGGTACGATACAATTTGGGTATTATACTCAGGAAGGTTTTTCGAACATAGAACCTAACAAACGGCTGATAGATGTAATAACCGATATTGCTGAATATATTCCTTTGGAAAATGGAATGAAAATGACAGCTGCCAGTCTTTGTGAAAAGTTTCTTTTTGACAGGAAACAACAACAAGTTCTCGTAAGGCAACTGAGTGGAGGAGAGAAAAGGAGACTTTTCTTATTAACAATCCTAATGCAAAACCCCAACTTCCTTATCCTTGATGAGCCTACCAATGATTTGGATATTATGACGCTAAATATATTGGAGGATTTCTTGGTTCAGTTTCCAGGTTGTATCATCGTTATTACGCATGATCGTTATTTCATGGATAAAATAGTGGATCATTTGTTCATCTTCCAAGGCAATGGAAAGATTCGTGACTTTAATGGTACTTACACCGATTATAAACTCAACGGATTTAATAAAAAATACGATCATCCAGAAGATAGAGCAACTGTTGTTAAAGAAGACAAAACCGAAAAACCAGAACAAAAATCTTCTGGTTCTGGATTATCCAGAGAGGAACAAAAACAGCTGAGACGAGCTGAAAAGAAAATGGAAAAACTGCAAGAAACCATTCAAAAAATTGATGATGCTTTTGCAGAAAACCCTACTATGCCTGTTGATGAACTCAAAAGACTATCAGAAGAACGTTCTCGTGCTGCTGATGAATTAGAAGAAGTGGAAATGGAATGGTTGGAATTGGCGGATAGGGAGTGATAATCTTTGTTATAAATTATTAGAATTTGGTAGTACTAATTCATAATTAGTACTACGACCACCACTTGCTTCTTTTTGCAATATTTCTTTATTTATCAAATCTTGAATATCTCTTAAGGCTGTGTCTTGGGAACATTTGCAAATTTTACCCCATTTTGATGAAGTTAATTTACCTTCAAAACCATCTAGTAATTTGTTTAGCATTTTATGTTGTCTCTCATTCAATATTGTTTTAGAGTGAATATTCCAAAAATCAGCTTTAATTAGTGTTTTTGATAATAATTCTTTCGTAGATTCAAATGAGTGTTTTAGACATTTCAGAAACCAAATAATCCATTCTGTTATTTCAGAAGATTTTTTTTGCGTTTTTTCTAATATATTATAATACTGTTTTCTTTCAACACGTATTTGTGCTGACATACTATAAAACCTTTTTACACTATTATCTGAGCGAGTTAATAACAGTTCAGTAATTGCACGTGTAATTCTTCCATTTCCATCATCAAATGGGTGAATTGTCACAAACCATAAATGAGCGATAGCTGATTTCAAAACGGGGTCTATTTCATTTTCGCTTTCAATCCAATTCATAAACTCCACCATTTCCGATTCTATTCTATCTGAATTTGGTGCTTCAAAATGTATTTTTTCTTTCCCCATTGCACCAGACACAACTTGCATAGGACCAGTAGTATCTTCTCTCCAATCCGCAACAACGATTTTATACATTCCACTATAACCCGTTGGAAAAAGTGCTGAATGCCAACCAAACAACCTTTCTTTAGTCAATGGCTCTGCATATCGTTGAGTAGCATCAAGCATCATTTCTACAATTCCATCAATATGCCTTTCTGATTCAATTGCTCCAGCTAATTCAATCCCTAATTTTTTTGAAATTGAAGACCTTACTTGTTCGGAATCCAAAATTTCACCTTCAATTTCAGATGATTTAACGATTTCTAATGTTAATGTGTTTAATATTGCCTCGTTTTGAAGGTTAAACCCTAAAGATTCCATCACCCCCATTAACCTACCTTGTAGGTTTCTAGTTCCGGCTAATTCCTTAGATACTAACTTTTCATCCCAAGTGAAATTAGTCCAATTATCTTTTTCGTGAATGTAAATACTTTTTCTCCGCATAATATACGGTGAATATAAGTATCATTCTCCGCAAATCAAATATTCTATGCAATAAATAAGGAAAATATATGGTTAATACAAGTATAATTAATATTTGAAACCCATTTAGCCCAATCGGAATAAAATAGTAGACAACTACAAATTGCAAATAATACTAGTTCTCAATAAATGGAAATAATACTCCTTTCAAAAAAGAATAAGAATGTTCAATTAAGAATAACACTAAAATTATTAAAAGACAAAACCAAATTTTACGAGTCTGAATCAATTTGAATTTTTTCATTAGATATCTATTAAAACTTTACAAAACGAATCTTAATATACACAATTATTATTTTCAAACAAACAATAGCCATTAACCTTTCTTCAAATACCCATCTATCTGTTCCCAAATAATTTCAGCAATTTTCAATTTTGACTCTACTGTCCAACCTGCAACATGTGGAGAACCTATCACATTTGGTAAAGACAATAATTCGGAATACATTTCTATTTCCTCTTTAGTGTAAGTGTTCGTT
>CALAJP010000243.1 GCA_937922815.1 uncultured Saprospiraceae bacterium | reverse complement strand
AAATTATGAATATTTACGCCCACATCTCTACGATTGTGTTGCAAGGTATTTTGTAACTCTTCTCGGTTAGAACGCATTTCGTTTTGAATCTGCTTTTTGATAATCGAAAATTCATCTTCTAAATTCGCTCCTGATTGTGTTCTTAAAAAAAGTAAAACCAAAATAATTAGGCATATTATTATAATGGCAAATAGAAGTAAATGATTGAGTTCGATAGTCATAAAACATTTTTGAAACAAATAATTTGTAAATATAAAAAATAATACAAAAATATTTAATTTTTACTTCTATTTAGAAAATAGTTTTTACTTTTGGTGTAAAAGGTATGGTTTTTCGATTACTAATTTAAAGTATATGCGTAGTTTTTATACCTTTTATAGCAGTAATTTAATTAGTCAACAGCCTGTTGACCAAATACCATGGGGGCACAATATTTTAATTTTCACTACTATTCTACTGAAAAAGGGTCATATATAGCCATTGAAATTATTTTTTTCAAAAAAACTTTCCAAACCCAGACACCTTTCTTTTATTTATGTTGTCTTATAGATAGAACAGATAGTTTGAATTTAAAAATTCTTATTTCAAGGAATGAAAATAATATCATTATATAACAAAACCAAAAGGCTCATCAATAGGGTAGTCGCTCAGGACAGGGTGGCTCAGAAAGAAATTTTTGAGAAATATAGCCCGAAGATGCTATCTATTTGTAGGCAGTACATCATGGATCATCAATCGGCAGAAGCGGTAATGTTAGACGGTTTTGTGAAAATGTATCAAAATTTGGATAAGTTTCAGCATCAAGGAAGCTTTGAAGGTTGGTTGCGAAAAATAATGGTCAATGAGTGTTTGAATTATATAAAAAAGTCAAAACGAAAGGACTATTCCGTAGCCTTGGACACTGGAGAAAAAGAATTGGTGAATACCTATTCTGAAATTGATATTGATGGAGATTATATTCAATTATTGGTGGATGAATTGCCTATTGAAATGAAATTAGTTTTTAATTTTTATGTGATTGAAGGGTATAAACATTCTGAAATTGCAGAATTATTGGATATTTCCGAAAATGCGTCTAAACTTAGATTAAGTAAGGCGAGAAAAATAATTCAAATAGGCTACAATAACTACGAAAAGAAATCTAATGAAAAAATTAACGGATTATAAAATAAGAGAGCATTTCGAAAACCGAAAAATTCAACCTAGCGAAAACGCTTGGGAAAGAATGCAACAACGTATTCCAGCGGATAACAAGAAACCTAAAAAAAAGACACTACTTAGGTATTTTCCGTATGGTGTGGCTGCCGCTTTATGTATCGGATTGTTTTTGTTTTTAAGACAAGAAAACCCTAATCCTGCTATTATTGCTGACGGCACTCTTTCGCCTTTAGAGCGTACGGTTATTCAGGCTCCTTTGGAGAAAACGACAACTGAAATCGCATCGGAACAAGCTATGCAAACAAATGAAAGTGAACTAACTTCTATAAATACTGAAAAAAAGAGCAGTTCAAAGCCTAAACTATTTACTCAAAAAACAAAAAAAGATATCGTAATAGTTGAAGAAAGCGAGCTTGTAGAGGTAGAGAAGCCTGTGCAAGAAATAGTACAAAGTATTACAACACCAGCGTCGAATCAAAATTTACTTTCCTTGAATATAGATGAATTAAATGAGGTCGAATTAAAACAAGAAGTAGAAAAGTTACTTGCAGAAGCCATGAAACTTCAAAAAGATAAAGCAAATCATTTAAAAAGGGACGTAGATACAGAAGTTGATGAATTACTAACCTTGGCAATGATGCAAAGTGAAATTAATGATTTGAGCAAGACGCTACTTGCAGATGTAGAGAGTGAATTGGATAGAAGATCTTATGAAAAAATATACTATGCCCTTGCAGAACAAGTTATGCTGTATAGAAAAATTATGAATTAGTACTATTCTGTACTATAAACTTCATTTTATAAATTATTAAAAGATTATTCGTTTTTCTGAAATGACTCAGAAAGGCTTAAACTAATATTGCAAAATTTAAAATATATAACTATGAAACAGTTACCGTTAATCCTTATGACTATACTTTTATTGTTGGGGACAATTGTACAAGGTCAAGAAAGTAATTTAGAAGAGCAAAAAACCGCTATTTATGAAGAAGAAAAAAATGCTTTGAAAAGTAAAGTAAAGCAAATAAACGAAACGTTCGAATTGGGTGGAATTACTAAAGAAGAAGCAGAAAAACGAAAAAGTGAAGTAGCTACTTACCATGCCGAAAAGATTAAAAAGAGAGTTGCTGATTTAGAAAATGGAACGATGGCATCTGATACGACTCGTAACAAAAGAGTATCAATTTCGGTAGGAGGAAAAAATAAAGATGGAGATGATTCTCGATTTAAAATTATAATTAACAATGATGATTCGCAAAATGATACCATTAGTATAAAGAAAGATAAAAAATATAATAGAGCCATGCAATTTTTTAAAATTGGCTTTGGCGTAAACACTACGATAACAGGGAATCAATCTGACATTAATTCGTCTCCTTATAATGTTTGGAAATCGAATAGTTTTGAAATCGGTTCGTTACACAAAATTCGGCTTATAAAAAAATCAAATTTTGTTAAATTAAATGTTGGTTACTCGTTATTATGGAATAGATATAGCCCCGAGGGCAATCAATATTTCGTTAAAGATGAAGAGCAAACGAATATAGAGGTTTTCGAGGGTGAGGTAATAAAGTCTAAGTTGTCTCAATTTCAATTATATGTACCACTAGGTTTAGAGTTTAATTTAGGCAAAAATAAATACCGTTTCAATAATGGTTTTAGTTTTGGAGCTGGTGCATACATGGGTTTTAATATGAGAACTAAACAAAAGTTGAAAATTTCTGTGAATGGAGACAAAGATAAAAGAGTAGATAAAGATAAATTTAATACAAACACGTTTGTGTATGGACTTTATGGAGAAATAGGGTATGAAAGTTTTAGGTTTTATGGAAAAATTCAAATGAATCCGCTGTTTAATAATAATCCAGTTAATGAATTTCCTGTGCATTTTGGAGTGATTTGGCAGCTTTAATTTTTTAGGTTAGCCTATTAGACATTATTACGAATGAATTTATATGGATTAAAAATGTTCTTTTTACCTCACTCTTCGTCAAGTACTCATCTTAATACCTATGACTATTAGATTCCGTGCTTCCCTTGATTGAAATAAAAATTTCTATTTGTTCTCACATACAACCCAATTCGTAATAACGTCTATTCAATAAGTGTATCTTTGTTAGTATAAATTTATTTTAACATGAGATACACTTTTATTTTTTTGTGCATCGGAATAATTATATTTTCTTGTTCCGAAGGACAATATCAACAGGGAGCAGAAATATACAAGTATTATTGTAGTAATTGTCATATGGAAGAAGGGCAGGGCATAGGAAGTGCTTACCCACCATTAAAAAACTCGGATTGGTATCAGCAAAACCAAGATTTGGTTGCGTGTTTGGTTAGAAACGGAAGCCATCAGGCAATGAAAGTGAACGGGAAGTTATACACGGCTGCTATGCCTGCTAACCCGAAATTATCGGCTATTGAGATTACTAATTTGATTAATTTCATTAATAATAATTGGGGCAACAACCTACCTGATGTTACTTTAATTGAAATAGAGAATCAATTAAATAGTTGTAAATAAAAAAAGCCTGCTATATGATTTATATAGCAGGCTTTTTTATTAAATATATAGGAAATATATATTAGCTTTCGCTTTCTTGAGATGCAGCAGCAGAACGTAATGCTCTTGGTATTTCTACCTGTGCAACTGGAATATTAGCGTTATTCATAATCTGAGAGTCTCCAGGTACTTCAATATCTTTAACTCTAACAGATTGTCCCAATTCTAATTCTTCAATAGAAACATAAACTTCACTTACTAACTTCTCAGGAGTAGTTTTTACTTGAACTTTACGCATCAATTGCATTAACTTACCACCTAACTTAACACCTGGAGATTCGCCTTTGAAACGAACAGGGATGTTAACTTTAACAACTTGGTTAGGAACCAATTCCAATAAGTCAACGTGAATAATATCTTCAGAAACAGGGTGGAACTGAATGTCTTTAAGGATAGCAGTTATTGACTTTCCATCAAGATCCAAAGTAACTGTTTTGAAATCAGGTGTATAAACAACATCCTTGAAAGATCTAAAATCAGCACTAAAGTGTACTATTTCTTTTCCTCCATATAAAACACAAGGAACTTGCCCCTCTTTTCTTAGAGATTTAATCTGAGCTTTACCGTTTAACTCTCTTTTCTTTCCAGCGATATTAACTGTTACCATGACTTATATTATTAATTTTTCTTTATTCAAGTAATGAATACAATAAACATAAACACCATAATACTATTTATCGTGGTGTTTTTCGAACCGCAAATATAAAATTATTTTATTAAAAAAGCGATAATGTAACGTATTTTTTATGCTTAACCCACAAACAAAGCAGAAATAGATTTGTGTTCGTGTGTATTTCTAATGGCATCTGCAAATAATTTAGCGGTTGAAAGCACTTTTACCTTGTCGCTTTTTTCTTTAAGAGGTATTGTGTCACAAACGATTAGCTCCTGTAATTTAGAGTTATTTATGTTATCGAAAGCTTTTCCACTCAAAACAGGGTGAGTACAAATAGCTCGAACTGATTTTGCTCCTTTGTCCATAATTATATTGGCTGCTCGACAAAGTGTTCCCGCAGTATCACACATATCATCTACCAAAATAACATCCATGCCTTTTACTTCGCCAATAACGGTCATCCCTGCAACTTCATTCGCTCTTTCTCTATACTTATCACAAATAACTAAGTCTTTTTTGAAATACTTAGCATAAGAACGAGCTCTTTTTACGCCCCCTACATCTGGAGAAGCAAACAAAGTGTTACTCAAGTCTAATTTTTTAAGATGAGGGATAAAAATAGTTTCGGAAGTTAGGTGGTCCACAGGAATGTCAAAAAAGCCTTGAATTTGATCGGCATGTAAGTCCATCGTCATAATACGATTGGCACCAGCGGCTTCTATTAAATTGGCGATTAGCTTTGCAGAAATAGGAACTCTTGGCTTATCTTTTCTATCTTGTCTTGCATACCCAAAGAAAGGGATTACTGCTGTAATGTAACCTGCGGATGCTCTTTTTGCTGCATCTATAAGTAACAACAACTCCATTAAATTCTCTGAAGGTGCGAAAGTGGATTGAATCAAGAATACATAATTTCCTCGTACAGATTCGTGTATTTCTGGTTGCATTTCACCATCGCTAAAACGAAATACCTCGCTTTTTCCTAAAGATTTCCCATAGGAACTAGCTATTTTTTCAGATAGATATTTTGATTTTTCGCCTGAGAACATTTGAATTTCTACCATAACCGTTTTTTATACAAATGTAATGGTAAAACTGCTTTAAATTATACTGATTTAGTATGTTTTATGTTTAGCTAATGTTAAATTAACAGTTGCTTTGTTTTGTATTGATATTTTTACCTATTCAAATTCGATTAAAGTATCGTTTTTCTGAACGGATTGATTCTTTTGAATAAGGATAGATTTGATGGTACCTGTTTTGTGAGATTTGATGATATTTTCCATTTTCATGGCTTCTAAAATAACGAGAGAGTCGCCTTCGTTCACTTCTTGACCTGTATGGACACATATTTCAAGCACTAACCCTGGCATAGGGGCATCAATTTGATTTTGGTTATTATCATTTTCGTTTTTGAAACCAAATTCAGAAATTAATAAATCAATGGGTCGTTGAATATCAAAATTCATGGCTTGACCATTTATTAAAACATTGATTTCTTTGTTTTTTATGTCTGAATGAGGAAGAACTTCTATTGTATATTGTTTGCCTAAATGAATGAGACTATATATATTGTCATTCACTTTTTGAATATCATATTGATGAAGGTTATCTTTGCTTAGTGCTATGGAAAATTCGGTAGTGGAAACTTGGTAGGCTTTACTCATTACTATCGTTGCTTGGGTCTAGTTTAATAAACAACCAAATATCATAAATGGTGTAAATTAAATATACGATAAAAAATGGAATTAGGAACATTTTGTTAACAGGATTATTCTTGTAAATATAAATACCTGCAAATAACCCCGAAAATAAAAACCTAAAAACTAAAAAACCTAACATTATTCCCGCATAAACTTGTTCGCTTTTAGTACGGTGAGTATATCTAATCAAAGCCAGTACTCCAATTAGAAAAGCGATATTTAATATTAAATAGGTATAACCAACATTTATAACGGGCTCGATAGACTCTACAAAAGATAAGAGTGCTAATATGATAATCGAAATACCTAAAGGAATAGAAGCGGTTTGAATTACCCAAGTAAGGAAATTATTTTTCATCATTTTTGGTTAATTCAACATATAGTTTTATGAACATTCCACTCATAAATAATAAGGGTAAGAAGGCAGTTGTTATAGGAACACTAAGTGCTAATTGATTGTCAATCCAACGACCCAAATAAACACCTACCAAAATATACGCCACCAGCTGAAAAGCCAACGACGTATATTTTAGATAAGGATTATTAGCGAATTTATTCTTTTTATTTAGCTGCTTTAGCTTCGGTTGTTTTTCCGACTCTTTCTTGAGCTTTGATTTTTCCATTAGAAGTATTGCTTACACTTTGACCATTATATATGGCACCAGAATCAATTTTTAATTTACCGTATTGTACTTCAGCGTTAAGTACGCCAGTCTCTTTAACGTGTAACAATTCTTTTACGAAAAGTTTGCCGTTAAAATCCCCTTCAATTAATGCATTCGCACATTTGACTGTTCCATCGACACTTCCGTGTGGTCCTATGATGACTCTAGATTTGCAATCTAAGTTTCCTATGATTTTGCAATCTATTCTAATATCAGCATCTGATGTGATGTTTCCTTCAATTATGGTTCCTTTGACCAAGCTATTTAGTCCCGAAGACCGATTCTCTGTAACTTTATTTTCGGTTTCGTTTTTTGTGTTTTTTTTAGATCCAAACATGATATTATGGTTTTATTTTATGCTATATTATACCTACGTATTTGAAATATGTTGGGCAATATAGTTCAAAAATCATATTTATTAACAATAAATGACATACATGTTTTAAAAAATATATAATTATCGTTGATAGTTAGGAATCTATATAATATTGGTCTGGTTATGTGTGTGTGGATTGTATCCGTAAATGATAAATTGGTGCTCTTTGTAATCAGCTGAATAACTAAGAGATTATATTTTATGAAAAAATGACAAATATATTTTATTGATAATCAAGTATTTGTTTGTTTTGTAAAGTCTATTGTTAACTTATTGTAAATAATTTATGTTTTTTTTGTAAAAAAGACTTACCTTTGTATTACGTTTATTTTACAAATGAAAATTATTTTAAGTCATGAAGAAAATTTTATTTAAAGAAAAGGCTCGTTTTGACGATAAGTTTGTTTTATATTTTATGATTATAGGCATTGCGGCATCTGTGATTGGTTTGGTTTACGGTTTTTTTACCAAAAGCATCACTAATTCGCAGATATTAGGACTGTCTTTAGCGTTGGTTTTATTGATTGGTCAATTGTGGTGGTTAAATAGAATTAAACTAAAAGTATCTATCAATAAGACTAGAATCAAATTTAAAATGTTTCCTTATCATAATAAGTCTCAAAAAATTGAATGGGACAATATAGAAAACGTTGAAATAGTGAGCACCAAAGATTCATCTTATTGGCAAGGTGTGAATACTATTTTTACAGAAGCAAATTGGTTTTCAATTTCAGGTAAAAATGGAATTAAAGTAACTACAAAAGATGGTGAAAAATATTTTATAGGTTGTAAAGACACCGATGAATTACAAAAATCATTAAGTCACCTATCTAATGATTCTACAGCGGTAGCTTAGATATAGACTTAAATATAGAAAAATATAAAAATGCCCAGCAACTAGAACTAGTTTCTGGGCATTTTACGTTTTACAACTCCACCGTTATTGAAATATAACCTTACCTAAAAAGTAAAACGATCTAAGTTTAGAATATATTAAACATTATTACGAATGAATTCATGTGGATTAAAAATGTTCTTTTACTTAACTCTTCGTCAAGTACTCATCTTAATACCTATGGGTATTAGATTTCGTGCTTTCCTTGGTTGAAATAAAAATTCCTGTTTTTTTCTCTCGTACAATCCAATTCGTAATAATATCTATTAAATCAAAAAATTAAATCAAAAAATATATATAATTTTTAAACAAAGCTTAAAAAATTGTATTATTGAAGTATAAATTAATTTCATAAAATAAAATTACTAAATATCATGGCATTCAAATTACCTGATTTACCATATGCTCACAAAGCATTAGAACCTCATATTGATGGTCGCACAATGGAAATTCATCACGGGAAACACCATAATGGATACACCAACAAATTGAATGCAGCAATTGAAGGAACTGACTTAGCGGGTAAATCAATAGAAGATATATTGGCAAACGTTTCTAGTGCTGGAGCTGGAGTTAGAAATAACGGAGGTGGATATTATAACCATTGTTTGTTTTGGGAAGTAATGGGACCGAATGGCGGTGGAACACCAAGCGGAGATTTGGCGGCAGCAATTGATGCAGCATTTGGGTCTTTTGACGATTTCAAATCGAAATTTTCTACGGCAGCAGGAACAAGATTTGGTTCTGGATGGGCATGGCTTTGTGTAGGGGCTGACGGAAAACTATTCGTTACTTCAACACCTAATCAAGATAACCCATTGATGGATATTGCCACTGAAAAAGGAACTCCTATCTTAGGTTTAGATGTTTGGGAGCATGCATATTACTTAAATTACCAAAACAGAAGACCTGATTATGTAGGTGCATTTTTTAATGTAGTTAATTGGGAAGCGGTATCGGCTAAGTTTGCAGCAGCAAAAGGATAATTAACCTAATATTACTTAGCATTATAATATGAAGCCTGTTACATTTTTACTTTGAAAATGCAACAGGCTTTTTTTGGAAAACTCCACAACAGAATGTATATTTGCAACTCAATTGCATTTGGTTAAGTTTACTCAACTAATAAAAATTAATGAATAATAAATTAGATACCGATATTTTAGGAATGATAACTTCTATTTTGTGTGCTATTCATTGTTTGGTAGTACCCATAATTGCATTGATGGGGTCATTTGTCGGACATCATTTTGAATTTCATATTTTTTTTGACTTAGCATTTGTGAGTCTATCATCAATCTTAATTTATTTTTCTTTTATAAAAAAGACTACTTCTTCAGGAACCAAATTAATTGCCTATGTAGGTCTGGGGTTAATTGTTTTAAGTTTTATCCCTCTTCCTGGTCTTTTTATTAGCAGTATAGTTGGTGGAGCCTTATTAGCATGGGCACACTATCGAAACTATATTAATCGCTTCAGAAGAACCCTATCCAAATAATTACTATTAGACATTATTACGAATAAATTCAGATGGATTAAAAATGTTCTTTTTATTTCACTATTCGTCAAGTACTCTTCTCAATACCTGTGGCTATTAGATTAGGTGGTTACCTTGATTGAAATAAAAACTCCTGTTTTTCCTCTTAACTAAATAATCCCCATCGTAATAATATCTATTGTTTTGATTTTAATATTAATCAAAATTGAAATTTTTTTAACTTTGTGTTTTTGACACAAAATAAGTGCCTAGTATTTAAGTGAAATACAAAAGCAATAAAAATATTATGTGTTGTAAAGTACTGATAACTAATAATTAATAATATGTTTTGATGGAACTCAATATGTATTATAATTGTTTGTTTGAAGTATGTGGTGTAAATAAGTTTTAAAATGACTATATTTGCCCCGTTTTTCTATATCTTTTAAATAAAAATGTTACAAAACCATTAAAAAATGGAAGGAAAAGGAATTATTAAGTTCTTTCTAGTGGTGTTGACAGTAGTTTGTCTTATCCAATTTTTGTATTTTTTACCTACTAACAAAGTAGAAAATGCAGCGGAGTCTTATGCTCAAGGATTGACATCTTCTATTCAAGACCCTATCGAACAAAATGCGGCTTTCAAAGCAGCCAAAACATCTTACTTAGACTCTATGTCTAATGTTGAAATTCTAAGTATTCCTCTTGTTAGCAATTTTACGTACCAAGAATTAAAATCAAAACAATTAGCTTTTGGTTTGGATTTGAAAGGAGGTATGAACGTAATCTTACAAGTGGATTTAAGAGAATTTATCAGAACTTTAGCGAATGATTCCAAAGATCCTACTTTTTTATCCGCTTTAGATAATGCAAATGCTCAGTTAGAAAACTCGCAGTCTGACTTTATTACGCTATTTGGTCAAGAATTTAGTAAATTAAATTCGGGTAAAAAGTTAGCTCAGATTTTTGCAGTTAGTTCTACATTGAGAGAAGATATCAATGCAACAAGTTCTGACGGAGAGGTTTTATTGACGCTTAGAGATAAAGCTAATGAAACAGTAGATCAAACTTTTAAATTATTAAAAGAACGTATTGATAAATTAGGTGTTGTTCAACCAAACGTAACATTAGACGAAGGTCGTGATATTATTGTTGTTGAATTACCTGGTGTTGATAACCCCGAAAGAGCAAGAGAGTTTTTACAAGCTGCTGCAAAATTAGAATTTTGGGATGTTTATCGTATCTCTGACGGAAATGTAATGGGAGCATTTGTTGCTGCCGATAGAGCATTGAACGTTAATGGAGACGAGGAACTTTCTAGCCCAGTGGATTCGGTTTACGAACCCATCTTAGATGGTTTGGGTAACGTAACGGGCGATTCTCAATTAGTAGCCAAGCCTGCGGGATTGAATGACTTTACAGGAAACGGACCGTTATTAAGCAAACTAAGCTTAAATCAGGTTGTAGGTGGTTCTATATTATATCCTCAAGCTGTTTTCGGACAAGCACAAGGAAATGCAAGAAAAGCAATTGATGAATATTTAGCTAAGCCAGAAGTGAAAGCTTTATTCCCTAGAGATATTCGTTTTGTTTGGTCTAAAGACCCTTCTCAATTTGTAGCTGAAGATGCTGCATCTAGCGACTTATATGATTTATATGCAATTCGTGTTCCTAATGGAGGTTCAGGATCTGCTCCACTTCAAGGTGATAAAGTAACTAAAGCTTCTGTTTCTCCAGACGAAACTGGACAAATGGCAATTAGCTTAAGTATGAACCAAAAAGGTGCTAAAATTTGGGGACAAATGACTTCTGCTGCGGCAAGAGACAACCAACGTCCTGTTGCTATCTTGTTGGATGATGAAGTAGTTTCAGCTCCAAGTGTTAACCAACCTATTATGGATGGAAATTCATCTATCACAGGTAGTTTTTCTACACAAGAAGCACAAGATTTAGCTAATATTCTTCAGATTGGTAAATTACCAGCTAAAACAAAGATTATTCAAGAATCTTTAGTTGGACCATCTTTGGGTAAGAAAAATATTTCAAGATCAGTAAATTCATTAGCAATTGGTTTTGCGATTGTATTGATTTTTATGATTTTATATTACGGCAAATCAGGTATCGTTTCTATCATTGCTTTATTTATGAACTTATTCTTCATTATTGGTGCATTATCATCATGGGGAACTGTTCTTACTTTGGCGGGTATTGCAGGTATCGTTTTAACCATAGGTATGGCAGTGGATGCTAACGTAATTATCTACGAACGTATTCGAGAAGAATTGCGTGAAGGTAAAACGATGCGTACGGCTATTGTTGACGGTTTTATGAATTCATATTCTGCCATTATCGATGCTAACGTAACGACTATCTTAACAGCAATGGTATTATCTTTCTTCGGACTAGGACCTATCAAAGGTTTTGCAGTTGTTTTGATAATCGGTGTTATTTGCTCATTATTTACGGCTGTATTGTTAACTAGATTAATGATTGAATGGTGGTTAGGAAAAGATAAAGAAATTACATTCTATACGAATACATCAAAAGGAGCTTTCTCTAATTTGAAAATCGACTGGTACGGTAAGCGTAAGACTGCTTATATGGTTTCTGGAGCAATTATCTTATTAGGTATTGGTTCTATGTTCATGAGAGGATTCGACCTAGGAGTTGACTTCAAAGGAGGATATTCTTACAATATTCAATTTGATAATGGAGTTACTGTTGATGCTGATCAATTAAGAACAGGTTTAGCAGGTACTTTTATCGAGGATGGTAAAGAAAGTTCTTTAGTTGTAAAGGCAGTTGCAGAAGCAAATACTTATAATATTGTTACGGATTACAACATTAAGAGTGCTGCTGAAGATGCTGATAAATTAGCATTAGCAAAACTACACGAAGGAATCCAAAAGATAGTAGGAAGTTCAATTGATTTCAAAAAATTCAGTAATGCTGATGGCTCTGGAACTCATTTAATTTCATCTACTAAAGTAGGTCCTACTATTGCAGATGATATTATGAAAAGCTCATTCTATGCAACTATCTTTTCATTATTATTGATTTTCTTATACTTAATGATTCGATTTACAAAGAGTTCATTCTCAATGGGAGCTGTTGCTGCATTGTTCCATGATGTTCTTATTGTATTAAGTATATTCTCTATATTCCACGGATGGATTGGTTTCTCAATGGAGATTGATCAAAACTTCATCGCAGCTATTTTGACGGTTATTGGTTATTCTATTAACGATACCGTGGTTGTGTTTGATAGAATTCGTGAAGTAATGAATACTTATGTTGGAAAATCTAAAGGAGAAATCTTAAACTTAGCCATTAATAATACAGTAAGTAGAACGGTAATTACTTCAGTTACTACATTATTCGTTGTATTGGTATTATTCTTATTTGGTGGTGCAAGTATCAAAGGATTTGCATTTGCATTAGTTATTGGTGTTGTTGTAGGTACATACTCATCAGTATTTATTGCTTCTCCAATTATGGCAGATTTATCAAAAGACTTAAATGTAGATGTTAAAGAAAAACAAGCAGAAGGAGTGAAAGCTTAATTCTTTTCGTCTTTGATTTTAATATCGTTAAAGCACTTTCTACTAGACTTGGTCTAATAGAAAGTGCTTTTTTGTTGTAATGAAAAATTATTTTGTAGTTTTGGCAGGAACAATAAATAAAAAATGAATTATTTAGCACACTTAGAACTCTCATTCCACGATACGGATGTTATGATTGGGAACTTTTTAGTCGATTTATTAAACAAGTCGAAAGTCGATGGATTGCCCGAAAAGTATCAATTAGGAGTTGAACTTCATAAACAAATTGACTCCTTTACAGACAATCACTTTTTGGTTCGTTGTTTCGTTCAAGATTTAATCCCAACATTTGGTAAATTATCGCCTGTCATAGCAGATATATTTTTTGATTACGCGTTGGCTCATAATTGGAATACGCATACCAAGACGAACTTCTCTACCTTTCAAAAAAACGTTTATCAACAATTAGAAGACAACCTATGGGACATGCCTATTGAGGTCAGAGACAAAGTGTCGAATTGGGTAAAACATAAATGGTTGGGACACTATTCAGATTTGAATGCTATGAAAATGGTATTTGAGCGTTTAAACAAAAGAATTGCAGGTTTCGAGTCTAGTTTGCTAACGGCACATGTTTATTTATATGATAATCAAGAAAATGTTTTTAATGTTTTTAACGAGTTTTATCCAGACCTACAGAATCATGCTAAAAAAATACTTGTAGAGAGCATATAGTTTACTTTGCTCAACCTTTTTGATTTGTTGTTGTTTATTTGGAAGTGTTTTATCTTTGCAGTAAAAATTTCATATGGAAACTTTAATTGTTTTTGGAGTAATCTTCGTTGTTTTCGCATCTGCCTATTTATTAATCAACTTAAGAGGAGTAATAAAAGGAGAGGAGTTTCGTGGTACTTGTGCTACCAACAACCCTATGCTTAAAAACACCTTTGGAGATTGTACAGTTTGTGGAAAGAAAGCTGATGAAGATTGTAAAATGCCAGACCCTAAGTCTGCATAGCATTCTATTACTTATATTCCAATTAATATGACTACCAAAATCCAATCACAAGCTTTAATTCCAACCAAGTTTGGTAATTTCGATATGATAGCATTTTCAGATTTATCTGACGAAAAAATGCCTCATATCGCAATGGTACACGAAAACACAGACTTTTCGAGACCTGTTAATGTTAGAATTCATTCTGAATGTATAACGGGAGACCTTTTTGGTTCTTTTCGTTGCGACTGTGGAGAACAACTAGAGGCTGCTCAGCACATTTGTCAGGACGAAGGTGGAATTATTTTATATTTACGCCAAGAGGGTAGAGGAATTGGTATTATTAATAAACTAAAGGCGTACCAATTACAAGATACTGGTTTAGACACTGCCGAAGCTAACCTTCATTTAGGTTTTGAGATGGATGAAAGAGATTTTTCCATAGCATTAGAAATGTTAGCTTGTTTAGAGGTTTCGAGAATCAGATTACTTACCAATAACCCCGAAAAAGTTAAGATTTTTAATCAAAGCTCAACGGTCGAAGTTGTCGAGAGAGTACCTTTGATAATTCCCACTAAGAAAGAAAATGAGTCATACTTCAAAACGAAAAAAGAGAAGTTTGGACATTACTTTTAGACTTTAATTGTTTGATAACAATTTAGAGTACAATCTTTTATTTTTGATATCGTTTAATATACATTGTGTATTTATAGATGATTTTCAAATCTATACTCTTAATCTTCATTTTATATGTTATAAGAAATGATTCAGCGTTTTGTTGAAGTCTATTTTTATATATGGCACTTTTTTGGATATACTAAATATTGAATTAAGTATTCTAAAACAAGATTAGGTTGGTTCAGTTATAAATTTGTTACTATTCAACAAATACACAACCCAAGAAAACACCTAAGAAAAACATCTAAATTGAAGAGAAAACTGCCCGCTTTTTTTATGCAACTGAGTGAGAACGACTGTGGGATTGCCTGCATACGTAACATTCTTGCAGTATATGGCTATTTTCCTTCCATTCCCGACGTCATCCAGTTTATGAAGCTTCAGTACGGAGGAATTAGTTTATTGGATATAGAAGCGGCATTTCAACACTTAGGGTTTAATACACTAACAGCCCAATTTTCGATAGATGATTTAACCAATATTATTCACCAATCTATTATTTTGTATCTCCCTCAGGGGCATTTTATGGTGCTTTACGATGCCAAGGATGAGCATTATTTGATTGGAGACCCCGCTAAAGGACGTTTTTGGATTACAAAAACCGAATTGAAAAAAAAATGGTTAGGAAATAATGAAAAAGGAGTGGCTTTACTGGCAGAACCTGACCACCCCAATCACGAAATTCTTAAAAAGAAACCATCTGGTCTCTTTCAGCATTTTATTGATAAATCGCTAGAAGAAACACAGTCGTTTAGGACTAAAATTTGGTTGAGTATCTTTTTGCAATGGGTTTGTATTTTAGGAAGTATTATTGTTACTACCTCTATGGTCGATAATAATAACCAGAAATATATTTTGACGATTATCCTAACAGCGTTTTTATTGCTAGCTGGCGGTTGTGAAATATTTACCAGAAAATATTCTTTTTTATGGGTTCAGCTAATGAAAATTAAATTAGATAACCGTTCTGCCCAACTCATTTTATCTACGGTGCCTAACTATTTTATTGGTTGGCTGAATGAATGGCAACTGAAAGATTGGAACGGAGTGTATATGTTTTTGAATCGAAAAATCATAACTCCTATATTTATAAAAAGAAATCTTTTGTACTCTATTACGGCTTTTGTTTTACTTGTTATTTGTTTAGGAGGCAAATCAATGCCTTTTTTATTAATAGGTATTTTGATGGCTTTAGTAATTTATTTTCTACCTACTATCAATATTCGCAATGGAGTTGATTACTTTGAAACAACAGCCCTTTCTCGACAAATGTTTGAAAAACTATTAATGAATAGAAACACTATTCAAGAATTTTCGGCTAAGGATTATTTTCTTAAAAAATGGGAATCTGAGGAATTTTCGGCTTTTAATGACCGCTCTTTTTTTAATAATTTAATACTAAAAGAGAGAGCTTTTTTTCTATTGGTTTCTTTTGTTTCTTTTTCTGTTGGTGTTTTGTACCTATATTATTTTATTGAATTTCCTTGCCAAATCAAGTGGTGTGCTTTCTTTTTATGGCTATTTGTCTGCTATTTTATTATTAATATATACGAAAATAGAAAATTCTCAATATCTAAACTTATCGAAGAAAAGTTAAATACATTTTGGGAAATCTCCCAGATATCAAAGCCTAAAATCAGTCATCAAGAGCAAAAAAATAATGATGTTAGTGGAGTTCAATCTATACTTTTAGACAAATTTTCTCCTCCTAACCATATTTCGCATTTTATCAGTTACCGAGACGAAGAACCCTATCTTTTTCGTGACCGAATAGAAAAAGAAGTATTACAATTGGAGCGTTTAGAACCAATTAAATATCCTCGAGATATTATTATGATTGATAACCAATCACCTATTTTTTTTGATAGTATTTTAAATAATATAACTTTCGGCAAGAAAATTGACATAGCTAATATTGTTCATTTAGTTGAATTAGAGGATGAGTTAAAAAGTTTACCCAATGGGATTCATACCGTTCTCAATCCAACTTTATCAAACATAAAGCTGAAACGAAAAATATTACTTGCAAGATTACTTTGTCACAGAGAAAGAAATATTAATATTGTTAATTTCGATAACTGGGATGGTTTGAATAACTTTTTGAATGGTTTTTATCAATGGTATGCTTCTAACAAACTAGAATCTATTTGGTTTTTTAGAGTATCTCATACTAATAATCTCCTGAAAGAGGTAACACATACTATTTATGTCGAAGAAGATGAAATTATAGAATCTGGTACTTGGCAACAATTAATGACCATTAAAGGAGCAACTTTTCGTTGGTCCAAAAATAATTCTTGAATATTATGAGTGATGACTTAAATTTTGAATTAGAAGATTTAGTTGAAGGAAAACAAAAGAAAAGCTGGTGGTTAAGAGTAGGTATTTATTTACTTATCCTTTTCGTAGTTTGTCTTTTTATCCTTTTGTATTTTTTATTGAGAGGCGGCGATAGTACTGCGGACCATTCTAAGTCCTTTTCGCTATCCAAATCTACTGAAAATAGCTATGTTATTGATGGCGTTAGTAACTCGTTTTATGACGCAGGAGCAGAAGTAGCTGTTTATAAAGGCGATATTATAGGAGCGAGGAGTGATGATATTTCTCAAAAAGATGTCTTATTAATTCAACAATATCTTGACGGTAGTATTGAAGAACTGCCTGAGAATATGTCAATAGGTTCGTTAAATGACCAATTGTACAGCGAAATTTCTATTGAAACAGAAAAAGTATCTTATAAAGAAATGGCGAATTTTGTAGAATTAGCAGATGAGAAAATTCAAAACCTAAGATCAAGAAACGGAGAATACAGTGATTTGACGGACGAACAACTAGAAATAGATGTTAAAGATATCAAACGCAAAAAAAGAAGATATATTCGTAGAATGAAAAGAAAGAGTAGTGGCGGATACGAAACGGTAAGACAGGCAATTACGGCAGAAGAATTAGAACCCATTTTTAAATACTGGAAATCACAAAATCTAATTACAGCCCCTTTTGACGCTACCATTAACATTTCGGAGGAGAACCAATTAACTTTCAAACCAGAGAAAGGAAAACTTGCAAACTTCGAATGTCCTAACAAAAAATGTAAAGGCTTAAAGAACGGAGACGAGATGAAAATAATAAACAAAAGTTCGAACGCTGAAATGGGAACAGCTACTATTGTAGATATTGAAAATAAAATATTTTATTTAGATGTCTCTGAATCCGCAAAGCTTGCAAATATGACTATAAAGTAAAATGCTTTTGAACTTCGTAATAAAGCCTAATTTTCAAGACTTTTTTCATTATTAAGACAATTTCATTTTTAATTTTAGGGATATATAATTCGAATAGAAGCGATAAAATCTATATTTTTGGCGGATATTTATAAAGTATTCATAAAAATCAATAAGAATGAACATAGATAAATTGAAGTCGCTAATAGAAGCAGCTTGGGATAACCGTGATTTATTAAAAGATGAAGAAACTATAAAAGCGGTCAATTCTGTTGTTGCTTTGTGTGATAAAGGAGAATTGAGAGTTGCTGAACCTAATGGTTCGGATTGGACAGTAAACCAATGGGTAAAGAAAGCAATTGTTCTATATTTTCCATTACAAACGATGGAAACCATTGAAGTCGGTCCTTTTGAATTTCATGATAAAATTCCTTTAAAGTCAGACTATGCCAGCCAAGGAGTTCGGGTAGTACCTCATGCTATTGCTAGACATGGTAGTTATTTGGAACCAGGCGTAATTATGATGCCTTCGTATGTGAATATTGGTGCTCATGTTGGTTCTGGAACTATGGTCGATACTTGGGCAACAGTAGGTTCGTGTGCACAAATTGGAAAGAATGTTCATTTGAGTGGTGGTGTAGGAATTGGTGGTGTTTTAGAACCGCTACAAGCATCTCCGACTATTATTGAAGATAATTGTTTTATCGGTTCTCGTTGTATCGTTGTAGAAGGGGTTAGAGTAGAAAAAGAGGCCGTTTTAGGTGCTAACGTGGTATTGACTCAATCTACTCATATTATTGATGTTACAGGCGAAGAACCTGTTACTTATAGAGGTCGTGTTCCTGCCCGTTCAGTAGTTATTCCTGGAACATATACCAAAAAATTTGCTGCAGGAGAATACCAAGTAGGTTGTGCATTAATTATCGGGCAAAGAAAAGAAAGTACAGATAAAAAGACATCGCTAAACGATGCATTAAGAGATAATAATGTAGCAGTATAATAGACATTATTACGAATGAATTCATATGGATTAAAAATGTTCTTTTTACTTCACCCTTCGTCAAGTACTCATCTTA
>CALAJP010000242.1 GCA_937922815.1 uncultured Saprospiraceae bacterium | reverse complement strand
CACCAGGTGGTTCTTACTATGCTAATGAATTAAATGAGTTGATAAAAGCTGGCATAAAACCAAAAAATTTATCAATTGAAGATTGGCAATTAGCAAAAATTGAAATAAAAAAGTATATTGTAGAAGCGGGGAGTGATTTGTACAGGTCTCTTTCAAATTTCTTAAAAGTTTCTTATGATGATTTAGTTGCAAAAGGATTAAATGCCGTTGAAGACGCAGAAATTGTTAATTTTTTAGATGGCTCAGGTAAACAACTAGCTGAAATATCTGGAGGAAAATTAAAGTTTAAATATTATGGGTTTGGAGGAGATATTGTAATGACTGAAAGTAAGTCTACTGCTGTTTTTGGTAGATTTAATGATCCTATTCACGGTGGTGGAACAAAGGAGTTTATCCAAAACCCAACTAAAATGTTTGAGACTGGAGCTAATCCAAATGGAATTAATATTTTAAACATTGAAGATTGGACTTGGGCTAAGAATAAAGCTTGGGTTATAGAATCCGCGAATAGAGGTGATGTAATTAGATTTATTTCAGACCCTACGAACCCTACTAATATTTTTAAAAATGGAATTAGTGGAGAAAGAACAGTGACGGGATTAGAAATTCAAACACTAGAAAATTTAGGATATGTATGGGATGCTAGTAAGTTTCAATATTTAAAACCATAAAATGAAAGCAGATATCAAAAACATTATTTCAAATCAGTTCCATCCAAAATCTAAAGATTTTGTAATAAGCCTATTACAAGAAGTATACAACAATGAATGGGGCGTTGGTCAAGACCAACTAGTAATGAGTTTACTTAGTTTATCTAATGGTTCTCTGGATAAGTTACTTTCGTATTTTCCAATAACCGACCCAAGAGATATTATTATGGAAGCATCTTAAAGAATAGGCTGAATTTTTCTTTTTGTAATAAACGCATTAATTAAACAGAATAGACTTGTACTATCTTCATCATAAAGTTTAGAGACCTCTACAAGGGCATAAATAAAGAACAACTAATTATAGTATTAAGCTTACAGTTGTGCAATATTTGGCAAAGTTAATAATGTGTTGGTAACCGATAAAAGAACATAGCTTTCAATATCAAATTTTAAAATAATTGGATATAATATGCACCAAAGTAGGGTATTAATTAATCTAAGAAATGGGGGAAATAGTGAATTAATAAATCAATTTGCTTTATTGCACTGTTTGTTAAATTATCGTTTGTTCTGTTTTCAATGGGAACAAAATATGATGCTCGAATATTTGTAGCCGTTTGAATATCTAACTTCTTAAATAAAAAACTACCCAACGTTTTAAAATCTATTCTAGGTAAATTGCTATCACCTATTAGGATTTGAATACCGTTATGTAAATGATAAAATACAATTATTACGGTATCATTTTTCTTAAAATGAGCTTCACAATACGATTTGCTTATTAAGTCCAGCTGGTAATTACAAGCTAACAATTTTTGAAGATTATTTGTAATTTGTTCAAATGAAATAGAATCATTCATATCAACTTATTAATTTTCGTTTTAGTAATTAGGATGCCACCACAAATTTAATTTTTAGAAGTTGGTTTCAAAAAATTTAAAAATGGCATTTTTTTTAGAGAGAAGATTAAAATACCATCAACAATCTAGCGCTTCTATTTCTGCAATACTTAACCCCGTATATTTAGCAATCAATTCAAGTGACATACCGTCTTTTTTCATTTGGCAGGCGGTGAATTTAGCTTTTTTATGTTCGCCAAGTTCAATACCTTCCTCTTTGCCTTCAATTTTAGCGGTATAAATTATATTTCTTTCAGAGATTAAATATTTTTGATGAGCGTCATAATCTATTTGTTGCTGTTTGGTCATCGCATCATAGTCCAGTTTCTCTTGAACCTTGTCCAGTCCTTTTGCCGAATAGTTTTCGGGTAGCTTGGTGTTTTTTAGAAAATAAATCCATTCATCTAAAGTATCTTTAGCCAAGTCATCAAACTTATTGATTTGAATTACATAATATTCAGGGAATATTTCATGGACTTTTTCTTTTAATAGATGCTTCTTTTGGCTAGCAGATAATTGCAGTTCGTCATTAAGGTGGATTCCTTTGAATCGAGTGGTGCCATGATAGACATAATCATTACCGAAACCAATTTCAAAATATAAAAGATTGATACTGTATGCTTTTTTTATATTTTGGTAAGGCATTCCTTCTTCTAAATACTCACCCGTAACTTTGGAAGTTGCGAAGAGCATTCGATACAAATAATCTACTTCTCGATTGTGTTGAATTTCGATAATAATAAGTTGACCTTTGGTGTCTTCGACTAGAATATCAACGATATTGAATTTTTGTTCTTCCTCCTTTTTATTAGATTCGGATTCCAAAACACTTTTTACAATCACATTTTCTTTTAATAATTCGGAAAGAAACCCTTCCAAAATGTCAAAATTAGCTTTTTGACGCAGCAGTTTTTTCAATGCCCAATCAAAACTGATTAATGTTCTTGCCTTCTTAGCCATTTTTTTATTCTTGTTTTTTCAAAGATAGGGATTTTAGGGGATTCTTGGAAATTTGGAAAGGAATGATATGGTTTGACATGGCGGTTTGGAGGAGTATTATAAGGCAGTTCGCTTGTTGAAGGGAGTAACCAAGTTCGATGAATATCCAAATGTAAAATTACTTTTAGAAGGTTTGCAGTCAACTCAGCTTGATGAACTTATTCCTGTTCTTTCTAAATGGTTGGATGAAGCAGATGGGACTAAGAATTTGGTAAAAAAGTTGGATGATGATTTGGCAGATGCCCAAAATGGTGCTAACTTGAGTA
>CALAJP010000241.1 GCA_937922815.1 uncultured Saprospiraceae bacterium | reverse complement strand
GAAAAATCAGCCTTTGATAAAGCAATAGTAGTTATCTTTTCTGAAGCTGGAGGGCAGTCAATGATTATAATTTCATACTTCGATTCTAATTGATTACAGAGCTTGATTAGATTTGCATTCTTGGGCAGATGGTACACATCTACTGGTGGAGCTTCGTCACTTCGTTTGTCGTGCCAATGCTGTGAGCCTTTTGCAGTGGGGTCAGCATCAATGATACACACGTCTTTTTTTAGTAATGAAAAGTGGACAGCGATGTTCTGCGAAATCATAGATTTTCCAACACCACCTTTGAATGATATAACCGTTAATATTGCCATTTTATTTAGTATTTTACGATTTACACAAAATAGCATTTTTTTATCACAAAAAGAGATTATTTTAAACCCAAAATAGGTACAAAAAAAATAGCGTACAAGTAAAAAATGTGTAATTTTCTCATACGCTATACACGATTATCTTACGATTGTGCAACACAATGCTAAAACTATTTTTTTGAATAAAAAACACCCAAATACACATTTCTGCATAGTAACAAGGTTATGTCTTTTTACTGTCATTTACTGTCATTTACTGTCTTTTTACTGTCTTTTCGTTCTCGTGTACTAATAATAAGTGGTTTACAAATAATGAAAGTTTTTCATGTTTTTTGTCGTAAATTTCAAAAGAATCACAAATAAATTTTATATTTCTATAATAAGACCTTTCGTTGTACTTCATTAAGTCAGTAACTGTCGTTACGTCAAAACCATTTTTTACGGCAATTTTCAATAATTCCTGTCTCTTAGGACTTAACTGTTCGTATTTTTCATTCAAAAATTCAAAATCGACTTTTACTTCTGAATCTTTATTTTTTCGCATAAAATCCTGAATGACTTTTATATTTGAATACTGAACGAACATATAAGCAAGTAGGAAATAAGCACTATTCATTATGATTAATTCTCGTACCTGATGATCGCCTAATAGCGTTTGAATAGGCAATGATGCACAAATAAACGTTATGAGATAGCCTTGCCATTCGGCTGTCCGTTTTTCTTTTTGAAAGAACAAAAATCTACCTAACATGAAAATTAAATAAACACCTACCATAGAAGTAAGGTATAAATAAGAATTTCGCAACGAAAAATTATAATTTTCTGTAAAAAATTGAGGGATGACAAGTATGGCTGTAAAGCATACCATTATTCCTGCTATGAACAGTTTACCAGAAATGTGAAAAGGATTGATTTTATAGACCGACACAAAATAATAATATACATAGACACAGACGGAAGTACCTCCTAAATCTACCAAAATTCGCTGCAAGGTGTGATAAGGTAAGTTTTCGTCGAAGAAGAAACCTCCAGATAGGTTGTATAATATATAAATAATAGTCAGGTGCAAGAATTTAGTTAATTGCTCACGATTGCCCTGTATCCGTATGAATACGATAGTCAATAACACTATGTATAATTGAATATTGCACACTACGAAGTTTAAAACGTGCAATTCTCCTATGAAATTCATGTTTTAGTTTTTATATTTTTGACACAATAACAACGATTTTACATTTTTCGTTCGCTTTTTTTGTATAAAAAATATAAATCATAACCTCTTACGGCAATTTTTGATATAAAAGTAAATCCATTTTTGATATAAAAATCTCTTAATTCAGGCGTAGTAGTTTCTAATGCTATATCTGTTTTGTAATAATTTTCGATTTCTAGCAATAGTTTTGTTGCGTATCCTTGTTTTTGAAATTCTGGAGCTGCGGCAATACTCCAAATCCAAATGAAGTTTTTGTAATTCGCTTTATGAAATTTCTTAACAATTCTTCTATTGTACAACACGTCAGGTGTTTTTTTGATTCCTAACGAATAATATATCAATTTCAATTTCATTAATAGACTTACTTTGAATTTAGCATCAGGGATCGTCAGAGCAATAGCTTTGTTTTCAATAGTAAAAATCTTACCGTAATTTTTAGTTGCAGCAATCGAATAAAAGTGCATAAACTTCATTCTATCAATTCGATACATATCTTGTTTAACGAAATAATTAGCCGAAATGCCCTTATCAAAAGCAGTTGTAAGGAGTTGTATTTGTTCTTCTAGCTTCATTTTTTTTGATACAAATTTATAAAAAATAGGGACAAACACCTTTTTTACGTCAAATCGACGACAAAAAAGATGTTTAATTCCCTTTTCGTTTGTTTTTGTCCTTTTACTTATAGTATATTTGGAATCAAGGAAACGAAATAGCATCGTTTTAAATTTTTAAAAACACTAAATAAAAAAAAATGGCAACGAGAAAAAAAATAAGCAACAAAAAGGAGTTAGAATTAGCGGAGTTACTAAACTTTAAAGGTGTATATCTTGATACTTTATTAAAAAGAGATGAATGTCAGGGTAAAGGAGATAGCCTACTTGAAATCCTTAAAAATATAAAAAAGGAAAGAAGAGAAAGAGCAGCAGAAAGAGCAGCGACAGAAAGGAAAAGATTCGGAGATAGTAATCAAGGAATCGAACGAATGAAAGAAAAGGCTAGAGCTATTTTAAACTCATTTGATACAGGGCATTCGATGGGGTGTACGAAGGATTTATATCTAAAAATTGGAAAAAGAGCAGTTGATTTAATTAGTTTAGATTGTACCTCCGAATACTCAAGAAGTTCAAGATGGAAAGCTACACATGGGCATTTAGCTATTGGAATTACAAAACAACAGCTAAAAAATATAGAAAAAGTACATAATGTATGGACAGTTAGGTTAGATAACGGAAAGGCAATTTGGCTAGAAGAAGAAGGAAGTAAACAGTATTACAGCGTAAAATGGGTCGAAGGCTTTATTTATAAAAATTCGCACTCTTATGTATCGCTTTCTGATGCAAAAAGATTGCATTTTACTTCTAAAGGGAACTACTTTAATAAAAAAAGTTTTGTAGGAATCGCAGATTTAAAAAAAGTAGGAGCTTGTGATGTAGGAATAAATGCTTTCGTAAAAAAACATAATCTAAATAAAGACTTTGGTTATAGATTAGATTATTTAAAATCACTAGAGGAGTCTTATTACCTTAATAAACTAGGGTAAAATCAAAACAGGGCAAAGCAGCACTTTGCCCTGTTTTTTAAAAAACACTAAATAAAAAAACATGAAAAAGAATATAGCATCGAAATTGTATCACATAATAGAAGAGTGTAACGATTTAGTTTACTGGGCAGTAGGGGAAGCTAAAGACAAGCGAATAGATATAAGTGATTTATATTTTGAGAATTGCCCTGAAGCGAAATTTCTAAAAGTAAGTAAAGAGAATATCTTGCCTGAAATACAAATTATTGACGAGGATGGAGAGATTTATGAAATGATAAGATTTTTTGACGAAAATTCATCTATACAATTTTCAGTCGAAGAAATCTGTGATTTAATGAGATATTTAGAAGAAGAAATAAATAATTCTAAAAAGGATAAATTTCTTAATAAGAGCTAAAAAATAATCAAAAAACACTCAAAAAGGCTTTAGCAACCTTTTTGGGGATTCAAAAAAAAACACCAAATAAAATTCAAAATGAAACTAGACTATAAAGCGATTTGCGAAGCGAATCACATCACAAACTTTTGGATAAGAAAGGAGATTATTCATGCGGTAGAAAATGGATTGACAGAAGAGCAAATAAACGTTATGCTAGATTTTAAGCACGATTACGAAGCAATGACTAAGATCCGATTTGCATTTGAAAATAAGTGCGAAATTCCAGCATTTGAAAAAGTAAAACGGTAGATTAACGATAATTATATATTTTTAAACACTAAAAAAACAGAAAAAATGTACGTAAAATTTAAACATTATTATGCTGGGGAAAAAAATGGTAAAAGTGAATATTTAGGAATTTGTTACAGTGATATTTATTCAGAAATTGAAGATACTATTGAAAGAGAAACAGGAGGAGAATGTTCCATTATTTATGAAAATCTCATTAATGATAAAGAAATGAGTGAGATGTTTTATGATGAAGATTTTGACCCACACAATTTTTTCTATTACAGCAAAGAAGAGCAAGAAAAAATATTTAAAACATTAAATAAAAAATTTAAAGATACAGGACAAAGGCACGATTGGGAAATAACAGATTTAGGCGAAGCTCATTGGGTAGCAACTTATAGTTATAGAATTATATGCGATGTATTTGATGATGTAAATCTTGATGATGGCTGGGGGATGGACTTTGGTGATTATACAGTAGGCATATTGGAATTTAATCCAGAGTTGTTAGAAGATTATGATAGGTTAATAGATAAGCTAACTCATGAAGAACTTGAAGATGCCATAGAAGATTATGAAAATCCACAAGAATTTTTTAAAGATGAAAAAATATTTAAAATTGTTAAAAAACTTAATTTAGAAGAGTATTACTATCAGATTCTGTGCTGGGGAATGGGTCTTAAAGAATTGTGCATTCAAAAAGATATTTTAGTGACAAAGAATGAAAACGACATACCTCTTTCTTATAGAAGATGTGAAATTGATGGTGTATTTTATGCAATAGAAAAATCATAAAAAAATAGAAGGAATAAAGAAAAACTACACACATATTTTAATAAAAACACTAAATAAAATTACGATGAAAAACAACAACAAAGAGGTAATTAAAAACCCACTAAAAGGTATAAAATTCAATGGAAAAATTTATGGAGGGAAAGGCTCTTATCATATTTACATTCAGAATGAGAAAGTAACAGTTTCTAATGAGCAAAAAGTCCTTTATGATAAATATGTTGAGGAATTTCAAAAATTAAAAGACCTAGATAAAGGTGTTTTGTTATCTCCCGAAATTTCTAAGGCTAATATAGAAATAGGCAATGAATCAGAACATTATGAGCTAACTTTTGAACAGTTGAAAAAGAAATTAGAACTATTTAAAGTAGAAGTTGTGGCAGAAGGGAATAAAAAAGGTGTTGATTACTTAGCAGAAAAATGTACTTTAAATGGAAAATTCATTGGAGCAATGGTTCTTATGAAAAAAGGCGAACGAGAAAAAAAATGGTATCTTAATGAAGAGCGACTAGATGATTTTTTAAAAAATGAACTTACTGTCTAAAAAAAGAATCTATTTAATAATAAATGCGATAGGGTAAAACAACACTTTGCCCTTAATTTTCAAAAAACACTAAATAAAATGACAAATAGTTTAATGAAATGTATTACAGATTCAACTAATGCAACAGAATTAAAAGTAAAAGCATTAAAGGAATTGATTGAATTTTTGGAAAGTGCAAAATTTGGACTTGAACAGTGGGCAGAAAAAGACCTTGAATATAATTACTCTTCAGAGGTACAAGATTATGAAAATGAAATAAAAAAAGTAAAAACTGAATTAGATAGGATTTACTGAAATAAATCAAAAAAAAACTAAAAAACGAAAAACAAAAGACGATGTATAAAAAGGCTTGTATAAAACTAAAGGTGTCAAATATCAATTTATTAACTTTTATCGAATTTTACGATATAAATGCAAGAGTAATATATAGAGTAACTACTTTCGTTGACAACTCCCCGACCTAAAGGAACGGGGATTCTAGGCTCACGCTTAGGCTACTGCCTTACGTTTTGAGACAAAGCTAATGCCCTTAGCTTTTATATTTTTTGCAGCATTTATATCTGCATTATCGGTGTGTCCACAAGAGGAACACTTGAATTTAGATTGAGAAGTTCTGTTTTCTTTATCTGTATACCCACAAACATTACAAGTTTGGCTTGTGTAATGTGGAGGTACAGCAAGGAAAGTATTTCCTCTAAATTCAAATTTATATTTTAGAAGTAGTCGGAAATTATAAAAACCCGAATCGAGTAAACGTCTTGAAAGAGTTGAATTTAGCTTAGTCATGTTTTTGATTTTTAAATCTTCAACATAACAGGCTGAATATTCTTGAGCAATTTGTGTACTAACTTTATGTAAGAAGTCATTACGTTGCCTTGCAATTTTCAAGTGAAGTTTTGCGATTCTTATTTTTGTTTTTTCTCGACTGTTAGAACCTTTCTTTTGTCTTGCCAGTTTTCTTTGTAAAACACGCATCTTACAAAGAGTAGGTTCTAAAAACAATGGGGTAATTATTTTTTTACAATCTGAAGTAGCAGCAAAGATTGAGATCCCTTTATCTATACCGATAGCGTGGCTATTGTCTATCGTTATAGGTTGCGTTTCTATTTTTGCAGAAATACAGACACACCAACCGTCTATTTGTTTTTTGATGGTTGCCGTTTTTATTTCTCCAGGTATTTCTCTTGAATTGAAGAACTTGACTAAGCCAATTTTAGGTAGCTTGATGTAATTACCTTGTACTGAAATGTTTCGTTTAAAAGTAAACGAAGTATAAAACTTTTTACCTTGAAATCTTGGAAATCCTGAACCTCTAAAGAAAGCTTTAAAAGCTTTGTCTACTCGGTCTAATGTTTCTTGTAAAACATCAGAATATACGAGTGCAACAAAAGGTAAGTCTTTCTTTATCTGTGGAAGTTCGTTGTATTGTTCGTATTTTGTAATAGATACTTTAGTAGATTTATAAGCCGTGATTCTATGCTCTAATGCTGAATTATACAAATATCTATTAATGCCCAACCACCTCTCAAATATTTTCATTTGAGTCTTGTTAGGTTTTAATTTGAATTTATATGTTTTTATATGTTTCACTATATAAAACTAATTATTTTTCCGTACATTTACAAAAAAAAATGCCACAAAAAGGAGAATTAAAATACCATATCGTTTGGTGTCCAAAATACAGGAGAAAAGTATTGACAGGTAAAGTAGAACAAAGACTAAAAGAACTACTTATTGAAAAGTGTAAAAACAATAATTACGAAGTAATAGAATTAGAGATTATGCCAGACCATGTACATCTTTTTCTTAAAGCAAGTGGGAAAGATTCAGTACATAGAATTGTGTCTCAACTCAAAGGATATACTTCGCACGTTTTAAGAAAGGAGTTCTTATTTTTAAACACAAGACTACCGAATTTATGGACTAGGAGTTATTATGCAGGGTCAGTTGGTAATATGTCTGAAGATACTGTAAAAAAGTACATCCAGAACCAAAAGCGACATTCGTAATTCCTCCCAAGCCTAAAGGCGTTGGGTCTCCTTACTCAATTTTATGAA
>CALAJP010000240.1 GCA_937922815.1 uncultured Saprospiraceae bacterium | reverse complement strand
TTCATAGTTAGCTCATTTCTTATTAAAGATTTTGTAATATCTAAATATAAGAAAATGATTGGATATTCTTATATCCATTTTTTAAGAATCTATAGTAGCAGCGCAATTTCCTATTCAGCTTTTTTATTTCCCCTTACTTTTCGAATCCACAATCTGAAGAATCGTAGGCATTCTATATTTTCCATGCATAGATTTAATATTTTCATAGGCAATATCCAAATCTATACCTACAGAAGTAATAAAAAGTGCTTTTTTACTATCTCCTCGGGTTAACGTTTTCATTTTTTTCTCAATACCATAAAAACTGGATTTGGCTACTCCAACAATAGGGATAGACTGATTGAGAGCATTATAAAGATAGCCACCTAAACCTAGTTTCTCTTCATCGTCTAAATGTACAAAACCGTCAATGATAATGGCTTCAATATTCTCATATTTTATCTCTTTTAAAAGACTCAAAATACAAGGCAGCTCACGTTTGTAAAACGAACCCGGTTCATACTCGGCAACTCCTTCCATAATTTCTTCAAAAACCTCTGTAGGTTCAGCAGCAGTCCAGTGGCTGAAAGAAACACAAATTGTCTTGGCTTTATTTTCAAAATAGGATGTATCAAATGCTAAAATCATAGTCAATTAATTTTCTAAAAAAGGAGTGTACATCATGATAGCATGATTTTCAAATAGGAGTTTTTCTGTTTGGTATTGCCCATCATCAGCGATTTGAAAAATCTGATTATGTCTTGTGTATCCACCCCACATTTGTTGCTTGATGATGTGGTTTCTTTCCTCTATGGAATAGCTGTTATTTTCGTTTTCTTTACTAGTCAATGCACCATTTAGGTGAGTATCGTCCAACCATAAGTTAAGATGAAAGTCATTATTCGTTTCATTTTTGACTTGCAAGTCTATATAATTATAAGACAAAGTTGCACCTGCACCAAAAGGCACTTTCCGTTTTACATCAGGAAAAACATCATAACCATGTCGATATCGTTCTGTTATGGTCAGTGGAGAATGGGCAAAAATCCAAAACAATAAATTTCCCAATTGACATAATCCACCGCCTGTATCTTTAGCCATCTGACCTTGTTTCAAAACCAATCCTTCTAGATAGCCTTTGTTTTTGGTTGGTCTGCCTACTAATTTCCAGAGAGAAAACGTTTCATTGGGTTTGATAATGATTTGATTTAGATTAGCAATAGCGATGCGAAGATTTGTTCTTTTATTTTCTTGCAAATACATATCCACATCTTTGAGCGGTCGTAAGATTAGCGAACGATGTTCAAAAACAGGATGCTTGAAAGCATTTGCACTTTTGGAACTTGCCCATTTTTTATTACCAAATATCCAATTCCACCTTCTTTTTAGAATAAAATATTCTTTACCTAAAATTTGACGAATTTTTCCTCTTTGGATAGGTTTTTTGAGTTGTGCCATTTACGTTTTAATTATTCAATATCCAGTTTAGAATCTTTGCAATATTTCTAGCATCATCAACACCTCTGTGGTGCGTTCCTTCCAATTCAAAACCTAATTTTTTGATGGATTCATCCATACCTATTTCGCGTTCCAATTTCTTTTTTAACGCAAAAAGTGTTTTAACGTTGATATGCGAAGGTCCAAAAGGATATATAAGTCCTTGAGCTTTGCATTGAAAATGGAATTGTCTCAAATCGTAAGCCCCATAACTTGCCCAAGTTCTACTTTTGCTTAGATATTTTTCTTCAAGAATAGTTAATGCTTCTTTGAATGGAATTCCTTCTTTTTGTATCAATTCAGGCGTAATGGTCGTTAGTTTTGTACAAAAAGCACTAATTGTAGAACGTTCGGGAGTAACGATAATCCCTTCATTTTCACTAATTTCTCCCGTTTTAGTATCTAATAAACACACTCCAACTTCAATAATATCGCTTTTCATTCCTTTAGGAACTTTCCCATCCCAACAGGTTGCTTCTATATCTACCACTACTATTTTATCTAATTTTTTTGCCATTGAGTTATTATTTATAGGGTTTAAGTAAATAAATTGACTTACTAGTCTTTGTGAATCAATTTATTTTGTGCAATTGAAATTGCTTTCTTTAGTTTTTGTTGCAATACTTCCCTTGGAGGAAGAATTGTAAGGTATTCAGCAACCCTAATATTACTTTTGTCTAAACTCATCAATTCGATATGCTCTTGGTTTTTTCCAGAACATAAAATCAAGCCGATAGGGTCGTTTTCACCTTCAACAATTTCGTATTTTTTTAAATAACTTAAATAAAGTTCCATTTGCCCTTTATGACTAGCTTCAAACTCCCCTAACTTCAATTCTATAACTACCAAAGATTTTAACCTTCTATGATAAAATAGTAAATCAAGATAATAGTCCCTTGAATCTATTGTGATACGTTTTTGCCTGTCCATGAACGCAAAGTCAGTACCTAGTTCAATAATGAAGTTTTGCAATTCTGCTAAAATCGAATTTTCTAAGTCTTTTTCGGAATAGGTATTTTTTAGTTCTAGAAAATCTAAAACATAAGGGTCTTTAAATACTAAATCAGCATTAATTTCGCTTTGATGAGCTAGTTGTGAAAGTTCTTTTTTTATTGTTTGTTCAGGTTTTTTACTAATTGCTGTTCTTTCAAAAAGCATAGAATTGATACGCTCTTTAAATGTTCGAACGCTCCACTTTTCATGAATACACATCTGTATGTAAAATTCTCGTTTAAGCTCGTCTTCAAAGGGGATAACTAACTTAAAATGAGACCAACTCAATTGTCGCCATAGTGTAGCGACAATTTGTTTATCTGTAAAAGTATTTGCGAACTGCATACACCTATACAAATGACTCTTTGTCCACCCCTTACCAAATTCGTTTTGCAATAGTGGACACAGAGTAGCGACAATTTGTTTGCCATAATCAGCTCTTTTATTCTTAAGAATTTCACGATTGATTCTATTTCCAATTTCCCAATATAATTGAGTAATAGAAGCATTTACTGAAACAGCAACAAATTTTTTACTTTCTATTATTAGGTTTTTTAAATCACCTAAGAGTCGCTCGTTAGAATGTATTTCTTGGCTCATGTATTCTTTTTGATAATTACACTCTTTTATTTTTTGAAAATAATACTTTTTAACTGAAGCACTTGTTCAGTCTTTTCAGGGATGCAGAGTACTCATTCTTCAATGTCTAAAAATAACACCTAACCATTAATAAACCAAATAAAGAAAACGATTCCGTAGGTCAAATTACATCACATCTTCACTCTTTCTCTAATCTCCTCCAAACTCACATCTACCAGCAATTTTCCATTCCTAAACACCTCTTTCAACTCCCCCTTTTTTTCTTCCTCCCAAGTCACTTGGTCAATTAACTTGAACGTGTTGTTTTCTCTGATTACTTTTAATAAACCTTTAGCTGATTTCTTAGTCCCATCATCGGTGATTGGGTCTTTAAAAATCTCTCGACCATTGCCATCAACCTCTCCATAAGTCGCTTTCATGGCGAATCCGAAGGTGTCACGGGTATTGTACTGGTAAGTAAACGAACCAATTCCCAATACAATATTGGTAGAAGCAAAGCCTTTATTTTTGAGTCGTTCACAAATTAGAGTAGCTCTTTCTAGGGTAATGCTATCTCCGTAAATAGCACCAATATGAGGGTCTAATTCTTTAAAACCTTT
>CALAJP010000239.1 GCA_937922815.1 uncultured Saprospiraceae bacterium | reverse complement strand
AAAGTAGTTTTTAATAGACTTTATATAAATGAAAATTTCCATTTTAACTATCGGAGATGAGTTACTAATCGGACAAGTTGTAAATACGAATGCCGCTTGGATGGGTAAGTATTGTAACCAGTTTGGAGGAACTATCGAACAGACTTTATCGGTTTCTGATGAAGAAAAATCTATTTTGGATGGAATTGAATTTCTGTCCAAAACGGTAGATGTGGTTCTTATTACGGGCGGCTTAGGGCCTACGAAAGATGATATTACTAAAAAAGTATTAGCTAGTTATTTTGATGATAAGTTAATCTTTGATGAATCTTCATTTAATCGTATTCAAATAGCTTTTGACCAGCGTGGTATTCCTATAACAGACGCTCATAAACAGCAGTGTTATATGCCTTCAAAGGCAACCTTGTTTACCAACCTTAAAGGGACTGCTCCAGCTATGTGGCTCGAAAAGAATGGAATTATTTATGTTTCTATGCCTGGTGTTCCTTTCGAAATGAAATATTTGATGGAGCATGAAGTCTTGCCCAAAATAATAGAGCGATTTCCTCAACAGACTGTGTTACACGAAACGATTTTGGTGGCGGGTATCGGAGAATCGACTGTGGCTCAAAAAATAGAAGATATTGAGGACGCCTTGCCTCCATCGATAGCGATTGCATACTTGCCCAGTTTGGAGTGTGTAAAAATCCGTTTATCGACAAAAGGGAATGATAAAAAATATCTTGAAAGAGAATTAGTTAAATGGAAAGATAAAATTGTAAATCGTTTAGGAACTCATGTTTTTGGTTTTAATAATCAAACGTTACATTCCGTGGTGTCGGACTTGTTAAAAGAAAAAAAACTAAAATTATCAATAGCAGAAAGTTGTTCTGGCGGTTTTATCTCTCACTCTTTAACAAAAGAACCTGGAGCGTCTGCTTTTTTTGATGGAGGAATCGTTTCCTATGACAATCGACTAAAAGTAGAACTTCTTGGCGTGAAAAAAGAAACCTTAGATAACTATGGTGCAGTAAGCGAACAAACTGTTATCGAGATGGCAGAAGGCGTAGTTAAAGTATGCAAAACTGATGTTTCAATTTCGATTTCTGGTATAGCAGGACCTACGGGAGGAACAGAACTCAAACCTGTGGGGACAATTTGGATGGCGGTTTCTGACGGAAAAAATACACAAACACGAAAACTTCAATTGGGGAAAGACCGTTGGAAAAACATTCAATATGCCACTAGCAAAGCTTTGTTTATGCTGAAATGTTATCTTGACGAATATGTATAATGAGTTAAATCTAAAAAAACTTCCATTCTTGCTAAGATAATGCTTAAATTTGGGTCACATTTATTTGAAAGTAAAATGAATAATTGAATGGCGTTGTATGAAATGATTATGCCTGCAATGGGCGAAAGTATTATTGAGGTTACAGCTTTGAAGTGGTTGAAGAACGTAGGTGATACGGTAGCAGAAGATGATATCTTATTAGAAGTAGCTACGGATAAGGTAGATTCGGAAGTTCCTAGCGAAGTATCAGGAACGATACATGAAATTCATTTCAAAGAAGATGATATAATTCCTATCGGGGCAGTAATTGCTACTATTCAAACTGAAAAAGAAGAATCGACAGGTACTAAACCTTCAGAAGAAGCAGAGGTTATTAATGAAGCTAAACGACCTATTGTTGATTCGATAGAGCCATCTAGTACTACCTTTGTTAATGAAGTTACCCCCAATCAATTAGAACCTTCGACCAAGTCGGATCGGTTTTTATCTCCTTTGGTTAGAAATATTGCGAAAGCTGAGGGCATTTCAATTGCTGAATTACAAACAATTTCAGGGACAGGAATGAACGGAAGGTTAACCAAAATTGATTTGATGAACTATATTGAAAGTAATCAAACCTTAAATCAGCCTGAAAAGATTGTTCAAAAACCACCTGTAGTAACGTCTGTGGAACCTGATTTGTCCAAATTAGGTAATGTTGAGGTTGTTAAAATGGATAGAATGCGAAAAATTATCGCAGACCATATGGTAAATTCTAAAAAAACAGCTCCTCATGTTTGTTCTTTTGTAGAAGTAGATGTAACCAATCTTTCAAATTGGAGAAAAGCGAATAAAGACGCATTTCTGAAAAAATATAATACAAAACTAACCTTTACGCCTTTGATTATTGAGGCGATAACGAAAGTTATTCGTGATTATCCCGTAATTAATAGCTCGGTTTCGGGAGATAATATTATTTACAAAAAAGATATTAATATAGGTATGGCGGCAGCTTTACCTAATGGAAATCTTATTGTTCCTGTAATCAAAAATGCAGATAGAAAGAATTTAGCAGGAATAGCGGATAGTGTAAATGATTTGGCAACAAAGGCGAGAGCAGGACAATTGAATCCCGATGATATTCAGAACGGTACTTTCACTTTTACGAATATCGGAATGTTTAATAATATAATAGGTACGCCTATTATTCCTCAACCACAAGTCGCTATTTTGGCAGCAGGAGTTATCAAAAAACGTCCCATGGTTTTAGAAACAGAACAGGGAGATGTGATTGCTATTCGCCAAATGATGTATTTGTCAATGTCTTACGACCATAGGGTAGTAGATGGTTATGTAGGTGGAACTTTCTTGAATGCGGTTGGGCAACAATTAGAAAATTTTGATGTCAATCGAAAAATTTAAAACAAGTTAGAAAATAGACATTAAATTTTTTAGCGGTAGAAACTTATTTTAGTGAAACCAGAGAAGGCTGTGAAGTAACTTTCATAATTAAATAGCCTTGCCTCATTTTAGTATTAAAAGTAAATCCATCAACTTTATGCAATAAGGTTTGTTTAAAATTCGATATTTTGTAGTCATATTGAACCTCAAGTTTATCATTCACTAATTTAAAAGAATATTTTTTGAAAAGTTTACGAACCTTAAACAGATATTTTTACAAATATAAAATGCGTTTCCTATTCGGAATCGTATTTGTATGTTTAGTAAATTTTTTCAAAATACTATCTCCTCAATTTATTAGAGAAGCATTAGACATGGTTTTTAGAAACCTAAAGCTATATGCTTTTTACAAAAATACCGATTGGGAAGACCAGTTTGTGAGTGATACCAGCAGCGATTTGGTTTACTTTGCAGGAGCAATATTATTGGCGGCATTTTGCATGAGTATATTTATGTTTTTGATGCGTCAGACGATTATTGTAATGTCTCGCTTTATCGAATATGACCTTCGAAAAGAAATATTTTCTCATTACGAAAAGCTATCTACTTCGTTTTATAAACAAAATAATACGGGAGATTTGATGGCACGAATTAGCGAAGATGTTTCCAAAGTGCGTAACTATTTAGGGCCAGCGGTGATGTATGCCATTAATTTGGTGGCGTTGGTTGCTTTTTGTGTGTATTCGATGTTGCAAGTATCTACCACATTGACATTGGCTAGTTTGTTACCTTTGCCTTTTTTATCTATCATGATTTATTTTGTAAGTAGCATGATAAATAAACAGAGTACAAAAATTCAAGAAAAACTATCGGAATTAACTTCCTCTGCTCAGGAAGTATTTTCAGGAATACGAGTCGTCAAATCATATGTTCAAGACCAGCCCACGCATATGCATTACGAAATGGAATGTGAAGATTATAAAAAAAGGTCTTTAAAATTGGCTTCTATTAATGCCTTTTTCTTTCCTGCAATGGTTTTAATGATTGGAACCAGTACCATCATTACGGTTTATGTCGGAGGATTGGAAGTCGCAAAAGGAAATATCACAACGGGAAATATTGCGGAATTTGTGATTTATGTAAGTATGTTGACTTGGCCATTTACATCTATTGGGTGGATTGCTTCTATTATCCAGCAGGCAGCAGCTTCGATGACCAGAATAAACGAATTTTTGAAAATCGAACCCGAAATTCAGAACCCAACCCAAGAAAATACGCAAATTGATGGAGATATTGTTTTTGAAAATGTGAGTTTTACCTATCCAGAAAATGGAGTACAAGCCCTCAAGAATGTTAATTTTACGATTAAAAAAGGACAAAAATTTGCTATCGTAGGCCCAACAGGAAGTGGAAAAACGACAATCGTTGAATTGTTATTACGAATGTATGATGTAACCGAAGGACGTATTTTAATCAATGGTCAAGATATTAAAACGTTAAACTTAGACACTTTGCGTTCTAAGATTGGATATATTCCGCAGGATGTATTTTTGTTCTCTGATACAGTTGCCGAAAATATCAAATTTGGAAAAAGAAATGCCAGCCAAGACGAAGTACTTCAATATGCAAAATATGCTTCCTTGCATGATGAAATTTTGACCTTATCGGATGGTTATGATACGGTTGTTGGAGAACGAGGAGTGACGCTATCGGGAGGACAAAAACAAAGAATATCTATCGCTAGAGCGTTTATCAAAAAGCCAGATGTTTATATTTTGGACGATTGTTTGTCAGCCATTGATACGAAAACAGAACAGAAAATTGCTACTTATATTGACGGGGATTTATCTGAAAAAACATCTATTATCATTACCCATCGAATTTATAATGGATTGAAATTCGATAAAATTATGGCGGTTATGGATGGTGAAATTAGCCAAGTCGGAACGCACGAAGAATTGATGGCAATGAGTGGATATTATGCGGATATGTTGAGTAAACAAACGTCTGAAGTGGAAGAATAATCATTTTTATACTTTTCAACAAATGCTATGAGCAAGCTAATTGCAATCTTGAGAGGAATCAATGTCGGAGGAAAGCGTAAAATTCTCATGGCAGATTTACGCACTTTATTAGAAAAAGAAGGCTTTCAAAATGTTTCAACTTATATCCAAAGCGGAAATGTGTTTTTTGATAAGAAAGATAATCTTTCGAACACAGAAATAACTGAATCAATAGCCGAAATAATTAAAAAAAACTATGGTTTTGAAGTGCCCGTTTTGCTTACCACTCACGAAGA
>CALAJP010000238.1 GCA_937922815.1 uncultured Saprospiraceae bacterium | reverse complement strand
CGATTTCCTAAATGATCGATATCATCAATCTCAGCTTTTTGATTCATTAATCGAACCAAATATTTAACGATTTTGATAATATCCTCACGAGTAAGAACTAGTGTTTTATCATCTAAATTATCATGAAGTTTTCTATTGATTTTATATCTACCAACTTCACCTAAATTATATCTCTTATCTGAGAAGAATAATTTATTGATAATTCCACGAGCTGTTTCCTCATCAGGTGGTTCTGCACCTCTTAATTGACGGTAGATATATTCTACAGCCTCTAATTCCGAACTGGTCGGATCTTTTTGTAACGTATTGTATATGATGGTATAATCTTCATCAATATTTAATTTCTGAAGAATCATCGTTTTAACTTCAGCGTCTAAAATTTGATGAATATTTGATTCATCAAGTACAGTATCACGCTCAAGGATAATTTCATTTCTTTCAATAGTTACAACCTCACCAGTGTCTTCGTCCACAAAGTCCTCTGTCCAAGATTTCAAAATACGTGCTGCAAGCTTACGTCCGATACTCGCCTGCAAATTATCTTCGTTAACTTCTACTTCATCAGCTAAATCAAAGATGTCCAAGATTTCTTTATCCGTTGCAAAACCAATACCACGAAGCAGGGTTGTTACAGGGAATTTTTTCTTTCTATCAATATAAGCATACATAACGGTGTTAATGTCTGTAGCAAATTCCATCCATGCACCTTTGAAAGGGATTACACGAGCAGAATAGATTTTCGTACCGTTGGGGTGAAATGATTGGCCGAAGAATACTCCTGGAGAACGGTGTAATTGAGAAACGATTAAACGCTCAGCACCATTAATCACAAAAGTTCCTTTCGGAGTCATGTAAGGAATGTTTCCTAAAAAAACATCTTGTACAATAGTTTCAAAATCAACATGCTCCTCATCATTACAAGACAAACGCAATTTGGCTTTAAGAGGAACAGAATAAGTTAATCCTCTTTGCATACATTCTTCGATAGTGTAGCGAGGAGGGTCAACAAAATAATCCAAAAATTCTAATACAAATATATTTCTTGCATCAGTAATGGGAAAGTTCTCTTGAAATACTCTGAATAGCCCTTCGATGGTTCTATTTTCAGGAGTAGTTTCCAACTGGAAGAACTCTTTGAAAGATTGCAATTGGATTTCCAGAAGGTCTGGATAAAAATTGCCATGTTTGGATTTACCAAAAATGATACGCTCTGCAACAGGAGCACCGGAAACACCTTGATTCATATACGTTTATTTATTGTCTGATTCCTCTAATCTCTAAACATAAAAGCTAAGGTCAACCTAAATTATATTTCTAAGTTTTGGTTAGCTCTCTTGTTGTGAAGTTAGTTCTTCTAATTTTAATAGTTTTCATCAAAAAGGGTCTTGGAAAACCTTTTTGATGAAATCCTTTTAATTCATAATTAGAAAAGGAAATATAGTTGATATTATTGTACTCAATTCTTAATGTCGTAAATATACGACGATAGGCTTAGCCGAAATTTACATCTCGACTAAGCCTTTGTCTAAACTTATGTGTTAAAAACAAAGATTTCTATCATTCAATAGATAATGTTTTTATTTCAATTCAACAGTAGCGCCCGCTTCTTCTAATTCAGCTTTGATTTTCTCAGCTTCATCTTTAGCAACGCCTTCTTTGATAATAGAAGGTGCACCATCAACTAAACCTTTTGCATCTTTAAGACCTACACCTAATAGGTTCTTAACTGCTTTCACAACTTGAAGTTTTGCACCACCAGCTGATTGAAGCTCAATATCGAATTCTGATTTCTCAGCAGCACCACCTGCTTCACCGCCTCCAGCAGGAGCAGCAACAACAGCAGCAGCAGCAGCTGGTTCAATACCATATTCGTCTTTTAGAATATCTGCTAATTCACTAACTTCTTTAACTGTTAAATTTACTAAAGTTTCTGCAACTTGTTTTAAATCTGCCATTTTTATAAAATGTTTAAAAGATTTTCAATAATTAAATAACGTGATAATATATCGTACGTTTAAACTTGGAAGCCAAATTAATGTGTACTACTCGCCTCTCTCCTCTAATGCTTTTAACAAGCCTGTAATTGTGTTTCCACCCGATTGAATAGAACCAATAACATTTTTGATTGGAGATTGAAGTAATAAAACGATGTCGCCAATAAGGTCTTCTTTTGATTTGATTTTTTTCAATACATCTATTTGGTCATCACCAATAAATACATCTGAATCAATATAAGCACCTTTAAGTACTGGTCTATCGTTAGTTTTTCTGAATTCAGCTAAAACTTTAGCTGCTTCACTTGCTTTATCTGTAAAAAGAAGGGTTGTTGGACCTTTCAAAATATCATATAAAGGTGTATAATTGTCATTATCAAGAGCTTCTAATGCTTTCTTGACAAGAGTATTTTTGACAACAGAAACTTCAATATCTTTATTGAAACATTCTCGTCTGAAGTCATTTATTTTTTCTACTGTAAGCGTTGAAGAATCGGTAACATAGAAATATTGACTATTCCCGATTTTATCTTTTAGCAACTCTATAGTAGTACTTTTTTCTGCTTTAGTCATTTTAATAAAATTTTGCTGTTACCGAATAGATTTTGTATCAACTTTAATTCCTGGACTCATTGTACTAGCAATAGTCACACTCTTAAGGTATGTACCTTTTGCAGTTGAAGGTTTCATTTTCACTAAAGTAGTAAGTAGTTCGTCAGCATTTTCTTTTAATTTATTAGCATCAAAAGAAACTCTACCTACTGAAGAGTGAATAATTCCATATTTATCTACTCGGAAGGCAATTTTACCTGATTTTACCTCTTTAACTGCTGCACCAATATTCATAGTAACTGTACCAGATTTAGGGTTTGGCATCAAGCCTCTTGGTCCTAAAATACGTCCAATTCTACCAATCTTAGCCATTACTTGTGGCATAGCAATTATTACGTCAACATCAGTCCATCCACCTTGGATTTTTTCAATGTATTCATCTAGTCCTACGTGGTTAGCACCAGCTTCTTTAGCTTCCGCTTCTTTGTCTGGAGTACATAAAACTAAAACTTTTTTGTCTTTACCCGTTCCATTAGGTAGTGTAACTGTACCACGAATCGCTTGATCAGCTTTTCTAGGGTCAACACCTAATCTAATATGTAAATCTACTGAGGCATCGAATTTTGTTGTATTAACTTCTTTAACGAGAGCCATTGCTTCACTTACTGAATAAGCTTTTTCTGCGTCAAATTTGTCAGCTACAGCTTTTCTTTTTTTTGAAAGTTTTGCCATTAAACAAACATTTTAGAGGTCAAACATTTAATACATTTCATATAGAAAAGATTAAACTTCCTCTGATTTAATAATATATTTTCTTTTAATCTTAGTTATCCCAAGGAGCTACACCTGTAACATTAACTCCCATACTACGTGCAGTACCAGCCATCATTTTCATAGCAGATTCTACAGTAAAGGCATTAAGGTCAGCCATTTTATCCTCAGCGATTACTTTAAGGTCATCCCAAGTCACATTCCCTACCTTGTCACGGTTAGGAACAGAAGATCCTTTTTTCAACTTAGCTGCGTTCATGATTTGAACTGCTGCAGGAGCTGTTTTGATAACGAAATCAAAAGATTTATCTTTGTATACAGTAATAACTACTGGACAAAGTTGACCTTTTTTATCTTCCGTTTGCGCATTGAAACGCTTACAAAACTCCATGATGTTCAAACCTTTGGCACCAAGTGCAGGACCAACTGGTGGAGCAGGATTGGCTGTA
>CALAJP010000237.1 GCA_937922815.1 uncultured Saprospiraceae bacterium | reverse complement strand
TAGCGTCAAATAATGAAGGTGTAGGGTCTACATTTACCATAAATCTTCCTTCTCATTTATTTAAACAAGGGACTCCTGAGACATTGAATAAAGTAACTTCAAGTGTTAATGTTTCGTAATAATATTGAACATTATAATTGTCTACTAAATCAAAATGGATTGTTTAAATTCTTTATCAAACACCAACCGCAAGTTCTCTCGAAGAATTTCACCCATTGAAATACATTTCAAAAATCGGTCTGTTTTGTGATGGGCAGCCAACTCATGTTTGAGTTGATAAACTTTTGACTCTTGAGAAATTTGGTCCACCGCCATAGATTTAATTAATAATCGAAGTCGGGTACGCATGCTTCTTGCTCGAATGGTAAACATACTTCTTTCTTCTAGTTGATACTGTTTGATGGTTTCCTTTTTCATGTATTTTAAACCCAAAAAAATTAAAGGATTATTTTCTTTGAAAAATTGAGGTAGGTAGAAACTCTTTTTTCCTTCGTAGCATTGCTGATCAAAATCAATCGCTCGCATTCGGTATTGGTAGCCTTCTATGTCGGGCGTAATATCAACAATGAAGTTATAAGAACGCATATCGCCAAGCAAACGAATGAAACAACGTTCATTGAATTTTACAAATTCTTTAATAATTCGAATTCTATTAAATTCGGTTACTTCCAAGTTCTCTTTAATAAATAAATCACCAGGCAGTCCTGCTATGTGTTCAATAACTAATGTTTGTTCGTAAACGATATAGTTGATATAGTTAGGGGATAGAATGTTTTCTAACTCTAATCCATAAACCCTTGAAGCATCGCCTTTTTTGATATAAAAATGGTCGTAATTGTCGTTTAATAAATTTAATATTCGGACACGAAAAGGTTTAGAGTTTCCAAAAGTACAGAAATCGATTCTCGAAACTTGAAGATGTTCCATTGCTTCAATATCGCCATCTGTTTTCAGAATTGCATATATTTTTGTAAGCTGCTTAAACAACTCTTTTTGGTCTTTTTCATCATAATAAACCGTTTCCCAAAAAGTATCCTGTTCATTAAAATCTACTAAAGGAATCGAAATAGTAAATCGCAATAAATCATCATAATGAAAGGGCAGCTCTTGGTAATATCCATACCTGATTAGGTAGTCTTTCAGCGATGAGCTAATGGGGAAAACCTGTTTCTTTTGGGAGGGAACGAAACCTTGCATCTTGTTAATTTAGTGTTTGCACGAATGATTGATTCCAAAGATATAATTATTTACCATATCAACAGGCACTGCTGCTTCATCACCATCAAAACCTTTAATCATTTGATTGGTAAGGCTGTCTTTTGCTTTATTCAAAAACTGGTTAGCGATAGGTAAGTAAGACCAATGCCATTTTTCTTCGAAGTACCCATTTGGTCTTTCATCACCAATTGGAGTGTAGGGCTGACAAAAACCATATTCATGGGCATGTTTTTGCAACCAAGTATAAATTTTTAAGCCATCTCCCGATTCAAAGAAATCGTTTTCAAAAGAATTCAAATCAATATCTGTTCCCCAATGATGACGTGAAGTACCAGGCATAGAGCTATATTCCAATATTTTTCGAGCTCGTTTGACGGGCTCTGAAATGGCTTTCGACAAGTCTTTTCCTTCTACTTTCGTTTTTCCATTATATTTCCTTTCCCAGATTCCTTTTTGATAATTAAAATTTCGAGCTGCTGATCGAATCACCAAGTTAATACCATCACTTTTGGCAGCTTCATACATTTTTATAAATGACTGGTAAGCTTCTTTGTGCATAAAACGGTCTGCACGGTCCGCATATTTAGATTCTATTTTAGAAAAACGATTGTCTGTTGGATAATCAATTTTTCCCATCACACTACCTAAATCAGGGCTTGGAGGCATACTGTCTTTTTGACTAACCAAAACTTTTTCGGTTGGTTTTTCTTTGGATTCAATTTTAGAATCTGTATTTGCTGTTTGGCAAGCTATAAATAAAGTGAAAAGTATAAAAATTGATAATTTGTTCATTTTGATTTTTTTAAACAAAAAGTTTTTATTTGTAATTTTAAATATTTATTATTGTATGTTGTAATTCGTAATATAAAAATAATTGTTTATTAAGATAATGTAAAACTTAGTAAATTACTAAATAGATTTCTTTATTTAATTTAAATATCTAAACAAATGAATACTCAAGAAGTAGCGAATAGGCTGGTGGAGCTTTGTCGTCAAGGAAATTACGAACAAGCACAAAATGAGTTGTATTGTGAGAATGCTTGCTCTATAGAACCTAAAGGAGCTCCGAACGAAAGGGTAGAAGGAATTGAAGCCATTCGTCAAAAAGGAAAACAATGGGAAGCATCAGTGGAACAAGTGCATTCGGCAGAAGTTTCTGAGCCTATTGTTGCTGGAAATCACTTCTCTTTATCAATGAGAAATGAAATTACTTTCAAAGGAATGGGACGAATGAAAATTGAAGAGATTTGTAATTACAAAGTAAAAGATGGGAAGATTATAGAAGAGCAGTTTTTCTATGATATGGGTGCTTAAAACCAGAGAACTAAAGTGGTGAATAACTTCATCACTTTAGTTTAATGCTAATTTCATTTCAACCTGACCTATCGTTTCTTTTAGACCAATAGCTTCAAAAAAGGCTAAAATGGATTTCGCTTGTGTATCAATATTAATAATACTGAATGTGTCTCCATAATTTTCAGTAAAATGATGAATTAAAGTAGAAGCAATTTTCTTTCTCCGAAAATCCTTTTTTACAGCTATTTGGTTGATTCTATTGTTTTTAGGGTTGAAAATCAGATATCCAACTAGGGTTTCCTCTTGAAAGGCAGCTAAACAGACATTATTCTTTTGGTTTAAAATATGAAATGCATTTTGCCAGGTCGGTAAGAAATCCATAAAATTTTTAAAAACAGAAAGATCCCAATCATTAACTTTTTTGGTAGAAATAGATTTATTTGCCTCTTTTATTTTGATATCTTTTCCTGATAGGCAAGTCAATTCCCTATTAATTTTAAAACCTACTTTTTGATAAGAACGAGTAGCTTGTATATTTTCTGAAATAGCTTCTAAAAGGATTGTATTTACTTCTAGCTTAGTAAGGTTTTTAAATAAATATTCGTACATTTTTTTGGTCAAACCATTTCCTCTATGACTCGGAATGACTCCTGTTCCTGCATTATATAGTATTTTTTCTCCATCAACGATATCAACTCCATGCAGAATAAAAGCGACTAATTTTTCATTATCAAAAGCACCAATGGAGTAGTTTAAATCTACTTTTTCGCTACTTAACTTCGTTTTTAATGAACTTTCAGTAAGCTCAAATTTGATGAAATAATCGGAAAAAGCTAGATTAAAAGTGTTAACTAAATCTACTGTTTTTACAGAGCTTAAGTTATTGAATCCTATGTTAGTAGAAGGTTTTTGTAGCATAGCCTATTGATAAATTAACGAGTTATTTTAGAAAAGATGTATTTCATTTCAGTAGCGATTTGTAAACTTCGTTCGTGATATTTTTCTTCCATAACATCACTTCCGTCATAAGCTTTAGGGTCTTCGAATGGAATAGGAATTCTTTTAGAAGCTCCCACAACGATAGGACAATCTTGGTCTGCTTGAGAGCAAGTAAGTATTGCACAGAAATCATTATTGGGATTAAAGTTATGATTCATTTTTTTAGAAAAACCAATTATAGGCAGTTCATTTTCTGCGAACTTTATGCTGTAAATAGGATTTTGCTCATTCGACAATTTATTTATTTCGAATCCAGTTTGACTTAATACATGGGCAATCATAGGAAAAAGGGCAGTGGCTTCTGTTCCTCCAGAATAGCAAAATGTACTTTCTATTCCATAATGAAAAGCCATCGTTTGAGCCCAAATTTGTGATAAATGACTTCTTCTTGAATTGTGAGTACAAATAAAATTTAGGCGAATATCTTTTTTTGCCAAACGAGACTCACGGATAAAGTTAATCAAGGGTTCTAACTTCAATTTTCTATCATTCGAGATGTTGTCAAAGCTCAAATTATTAATGGTATCTTGAATGTTAGTATTTATTTTGCGCATGGTTGATGATGTTTTTTATTGGGTTAACAACACTCGTTTTTGGTATCACCTTGATTTAAAAAATCAAAAATTATAGTTTTCATTTCATTCCAATTTTCTTTATCAATACAATAACAGACCTTAGTCCCTTCAACGGTTCCTTTAATAATTCCAATATTTTTCAATTCTTTAAGGTGCTGAGAAATAGTCGGTTGGGCTAAACCAATTTCGTTTACCAAGTCACCACATACACAAGCGTCCGTTTCAAACAAATGTTGTAAAATAGCTACTCTTGCAGGGTGTCCAATAGCTTTAGCTAAAGAAGCAATAAGGTTTTGAGAGGTGCTGAATTTATCTGTTTTTGAAGTTCCCATCTACAATTATATTGTTTTATTGCAATATTACAATAAGTCAGTTTTAATTACAATTTATTGTCTATTGTTCGGGTGGAATTGCCTTCGAAAGACACTATTTATTATGAATTTATTGAAGGGGGTGAAAATTCGGTTTGTTTAGATACTACTCAAATCGGAAATGCCGTAACGGTACAACAGGTCTGCGAAAATGCAACAGTTTCTTCTGATAAGGTAAACAAAGATTTTTGTATTCAAGTAAGTGGAACACCTTTAGATAAATCGGAAATTTGTTACGCTCTTTGTACTATTGAAGGTATTTGTGATACTTTCGTTATTATTTTAAATAACCCTGAAAACGTAAATAGTCAAAACTTTGAGGTGTCTATAGGAATAGATACAACATGGAGTATGAATGACGACGGCTTAGACTCCTCTTCGTATGCATTGCTCAAGAATGGACTGTACGGAATTGCTTCTATGACAGATGAAGGCGTACTCAGTTATTCTGTTTTGGATAAAAATGCTTGTGATAAAAAAGACGAAATTCTATACCAAATCACAAATTCTGACAATGAAATCATGACTCAAAAGGCAATAATAAATATTCATTGCGACGAAGCTATTGTTTGTAATGGGGTTAGTGCTGATAATGACGGGAATAACGATTTTTTAGTAATTAAAGGATTAGAACGTTTTCCCGAAAACGAAGTCTTTATTTTTAATAGATACGGAAATGAAGTTTTTTATGCTAAAGGATATTTAGAAAACGAACCTTGGAGAGGAATTGATAAATATGGTAATATACTCCCCGTAGGCGTTTATTTTTATGTAATAAATTTAGGAAAAGGTAAAACTTTATCGGGCTATTTACAACTAAGCAGATAATAAAACCGTACTTTTGCATTTTTTATCTAAATTATTGAAGGTTATGGGGGTAGAAATGGTAGGTTATATAGCATCGGGTTTGGTGTTAATTTCGTTCGCATTTAAAAATATTACACAGCTACGTTTAATAAATAGTGTAGGTTGTGCTTTCTTTATTGCTTATGGTATTATGTTAGATTCATTACCTATTATTATTACGAATGTTTCTATTGTTTTAATAAATGCGTATTTTTTATTGAAACCTAAATTTTCTAAGTAATTAGATTCCAAAAGAATAAATTGTCGTTTTATGAGAATGAAGTTAGAAATAATATACGAAGACAATCATTTGATTGCTGTTAACAAACCTGCGGGTGTACTTGTGCAAGGAGATAAGACTGGCGACCAAACCTTAGCAGATCAAGTAAAATGGTATATTAAAAATCGATACCAAAAACCAGGAGATGTATATTTAGGAATTATTCATAGAATTGACAGACCTGTTTCGGGAACCGTTTTATTTGCCAGAACTAGTAAGGCATTGACAAGAATGAACGAAATGTTCGCAAAGAGGCAAGTTGAAAAAGTATATTGGGCAATTACAACCGATAGACCCCCCGAAGAACAAGCTTCTTTAACGCATTTCTTGAAAAAAGACCACGAACGTAACCAAACAAGGGTTTATAAACGGCTTAGTAATAGAATCAAAGATGCTAAAAAATCTACGCTTCATTACCAATTAGAAGCTCATATCGGAGGACATACACTTTTAGTGGTAAAACCAGAAACAGGACGTTCTCATCAGATTAGAGCACAATTAGGAGCAATAGGTTGTCCTATTAAAGGAGATCGTAAATACGGTCAGAGACTAGGTAATGAAGACGGTTCTATCTGCCTTCATAGTCATAGTTTAAGCTTTATTCATCCTGTGAAAAAAGAACCAGTTCTAATCCAAAGTTATCCTGAAATGACCCAACAGTGGGATATTTTCAGAAGTAGAGTAAGGGGTTAATCTAGTATTTCGCTAAATAGATTAAGGGGAGAAATAATATTCCCAATTTTTTTCGAATCATTGTGTTTCGTACCTGTTTTTTCTAACAAAGAATAAATTTCTTGTTCAGTTAATTCAGGACGAACAGATTTTATAACAGCAATAATTCCAGCTACATAAGGAGCCGCCATGGAAGTTCCGCTTAGGGTTTGATATTTTCCATTCAAAAATGTGCTTAATATTTCAGAACCAGGTGCAGCAATAGGCATTCTTAACCCCTCTGTTGTATTTGAGAAATGAGACTTTATCATATCATTATCTATTGATGCAACAGTTATCACCCCTTCGATATTGGCGGGTGAATAATGAATAGCTTGTCTGTTACTATTTCCTGCAGCAGCAACTAAAATAGCTCCTTTGTTACGAGCATAATTAATAGCATCTACATAAGCTTTTTGTTTATCGTCAAAAGAAAAACCGCCAAACGACATATTGATAACATCTGCTCCTAAATCTGCTGCGGTTACAATTCCTTCTAATATTTTTAATTGGTCGCCCCTTCCGTTTGGACTAAGTACTTGAATAGGAATGATTTCAATAAACTTCCCATCTACATTGAAACTTGAGATTCCTAGATTATTATTAGATTCTGCTGCTGCAATCCCTGCACAATGTGTACCGTGTCCATTTTTATCAGTTCCACTTTTTGCGATCACATTCGTTAAATCTTCATGCTTGCTATCTACCCCCGTATCTACAATTGCGAGTCGAGCCTTTTTGGCGGGGTTTATATTATTGAGTACTGCTGCAATTTCATTCAGTTGAAAAGAACTTGATGTCCATTGTTTTGAAGATAGAGGGTCGTTTAATTGAAAATTATTTACCTGTACTATCTCGTTATATTCTACCCATTTTACGAAAGCAATATTATCTATTTTATGATAAATACTTTGAACATCGGCTTCATTCTTTGTATCTACAAACCATAGGTTATCAATCAAAGTACTATTGGGGTTTTTGACTGAAATATCAAATTTTTGTGGAGATAGATTTAATTGAGCCAACTTATTTTTTATTTCGGTTTCTGATACATTATCATCCACGGCAAAAAAAAGTTCGGCGGTCGAGTTTAACTGAACGGCTTGCTTCTTTTTTTTATCAAATGCTCCGTTGCTATATAAGGTAAGTAAGAAGATAGCGATGGTCGCAAACCAGTAGTATTTTTTGTTTTTTTGTAACAAACTAAGTGCAAAACTAGCCAACGATAACAAAATCATTCCACCAAAACTATCTCTAAAACCCTCGTAAAGAGTAACTGCATAGAATTCGTCATACAAATAATACCCTACGGCTATTACGAATAGGGTTACCATTGTATTAGACTTAATGTTCTTACCTAACATAGCTGTCCAAACAGCCAATACAAGAAATGGAAAGAGGATACTTATTTCAATATTCATAATAATTCAATTTTACTTTTCACCACTTACATAGTAAGTATAAATATGTTTAAGGGCAAATTTTTTCGACGAAATACTTTTTTTGTTAAACTTATATTATAATTTTTTATATTCAAACTTCTTTATTATGAATACAAAAAGAGTATCAAAAAAAAATATTTTTTAACTCTTTTTTTGCTTTGAAGTTAAATATTGACGCCCATCCCAAAAAAATAATTTTCTTTATTTAAAAACCTAAAAATAGTTTTTGAATTCGAGATTCCTTTATATATTTGTTTAAGATTTTACTTGACTTAATGATATTAGTAATTCGCAGCCCAAAGCATTGATTTTACGGCGCGTTGATTCCTCAAGGAAACCTCGACAGGATTTTACTCCTGAAAGAAACTACAATAATTTATTAATTTAGTATGGCTAATTATTTTTTAAAATTCTTAGCTCATTTGATGCCCCTTTTTTTGTAAGAAACTATACGAACTGAGTCTATGGATTCTTGTCGTTATTTTAAAACTAAATGAATCATTTTGTAGGTGTACTTTATTTTTTTATATAAAATTATTTTTATAAATGGAATTGAATCATAAAACTGTTTGGACTAACTGTTTGAAAACTATAAAAGCAAATATTAGCTCTTATAGTTATAAGACTTGGTTCGATCCCATTCGTTCAGTAAAACTGACCAACAAAGCACTTACTATTCGTGTACCAGACAAAATATTTTACGACTGGTTAGAAGAGCATTATGTTAGTCTGCTTAGAATGGCAATTAAGTCTGAATTGGGAGAAGGAGGGAAGTTACACTATCAAATAATAGATAAGGACAAGGCTCAAGCTGCACCTAAACCAGTAGTAAAAAAAGTAACGAACATACAAAGAGATTTGACGAAGTCGAGCAAAGGGAATGACGCAGAAGTACCTACGACAAAACCACCTGAAATTAAAAACCCTTTTATTTTACCAGGAATTAAGAAGATAAGAGTAGATTCTAATCTTAATTCTAAATATAGGTTTACTAATTATATTCAAGGAGATTGTAACCAATTGGCACGTTCTGCAAGTTTAGCTATTTCAGAAAAACCAGGAAATACTTCTTTTAACCCTCTGTATGTTTATGGTAATACAGGCTTGGGAAAAACGCATTTGGTTCAGGCAATAGGAAATGAAGTTTTAGAAAAATATCCTGAAAAGCTAGTGCTTTACGTCTCTACAGATAAATTTACTAATCAAGTAATTCATGCAATTAGAAATAACACGGTTGAAAATTTTATGAATTTTTACCAAATGTTAGACGTATTAATTATTGATGATATCCAATTTTTGTCTGGACGTTCTAAGACACAGGATATATTATTTAATGTTTTTAATCAATTACATCAAAGAAGAAAACAATTAATTTTTACTTCTGATCGTAGGCCACAAGAAATGGAAGGCATACAAGATCGACTGATTTCTAGGTTTGCTTGGGGACTTTCTGCGGATTTAGGGTTGCCAGATTTAGAAACAAGAATTGCTATTTTACAAGATAAAATGGAACGTGAAGGAATTATCGTTTCTTCTCAAGTGGCAGAGTTTATTTGTTATAATGTAAAAAACAACATCCGTGAACTTGAGGGGGCGTTAATTAATTTAATAGCTCATGCTTCTTTTGGTAAGGCTGAACTGAATATGGATTTAGCTAAAAAAGTTGTTAAGAAATTTACGGTCGAAACGAAGAAAGAAATTAATGTCGAATTTATTCAAAATACCGTAGCCGATTATTATGGGATTCCTATTGAGCAATTGGTTTCTAAATCAAGAAAAAGAAACATTGTAACAGCTCGGCAATTATCTATGTATTTATCTAAAAAATTAACTTCTCAAAGTCTAAAAGATATTGGAGCACATTTTGGAGGTAAAGACCACAGTACGGTTATTTATTCGTGCACATCGGTAGATAATTTGATTAGTACCAATGACGCATTCAAATTATCAGTAGAAGAAATAGAAAAGAAAATTAAAATGAGCGTGTATTAATTTCCCGTTTGTATAAAACGTAAAAAAAGGTAGTTATTCATATGAATAACTACCTTTTTTTATTGGCAAAAGAAATGCTAAATGTTAAACACTTAAATAGTTCTTCAGTAATTTAGAACGAGATTTAGACCTTAGCTTATTAATAGCTTTATCTTTAATCTGTCTAACTCTTTCGCGAGTCAGTGTAAATTTGTCTCCAATATCTTCTAAAGACAATGGATGTTCGACACCAATTCCGAAATATAACTTAATAACATCTTTTTGCCTTTCAGAAAGCGTACAAAGAGAACGCTCTAATTCAGTTCTTAAAGATTCGTTATAAGATAAAGACTCATCAGTACCAGGTGTACTTGTGTTAGCTAATACATCTAATAAAGAGTTGTCTTCCCCTTCAACGAATGGAGAGTCCATGCTGACATGACGTGCCGCAACTCCCAACGTTGTTTCTACTTCTTCAGTAGCAATTTCTAATAAATCTGCTAACTCTTCAGCAGAAGGTTCCCTTTCATATTCTTGCTCTAATTCCGAAAAAGCCTTGTTTATTTTATTGAGCGACCCTACTTTATTAAGGGGCAATCTCACGATTCTTGACTGTTCGGCTAGTGCTTGAAGGATGGATTGACGAATCCACCATACGGCATAAGAAATAAATTTGAATCCACGAGTTTCATCAAAACGCTGCGCAGCTTTTATTAACCCTAAATTACCCTCGTTAATCAAATCAGATAATGAAAGCCCTTGGTTTTGGTATTGTTTAGCAACCGATACTACAAATCTCAGGTTTGCTTTTGTTAATTTTTCCAAGGCAATTTGGTCTCCTTCTTTGATCCTTTTGGCTAATTCTACTTCTTCTTCTGGTGTTAATAAATCTACTTTCCCAATTTCCTGTAAATACTTTTCTAATGATTGACTCTCACGGTTAGTGATCGACTTAGTAATTTTAAGTTGTCTCATCTACTTTTTTTATATTTATACCAAAATCTGTAAATTAAATTCTTGTTTTTCTGTAAAGAGTTTATTCAGGGTATTTAGCAAGCTTTTTTTATTTTTAAATCTTACAATATTTTAGAAAATATTAGTCAATTTAAAAAAAGAAATATGTTATTATAAAAGTGTAAATGGAATTTAACTATCATGCGATAACAACAAATATATTCAGTTTTCCACTTTTTGTCAAGCGTTTCTTAACATTTACTTAAAATTAGAAATTTATTTCCCCGATTTTGTGAAATTCAGAAATGCATTTACTCTTATTATATTGGCGTATCGAACTTTTGTTTTATCTTGTAATAATGTCTACTAACTATACTAACGGCATTTTGCTAGTGCTTGTTCAATATCATCGTAAATATCGTCGATATATTCCAATCCGACAGAAATTCTAATCATACCATCTGTTATTCCTGCAGCACTTCTCTCTTCTTTGCTCAACTTACTATGCGTGCTGGTAGCGGGGTGAGTGACAATGGTTCTAGAATCTCCTAAGTTTGAGCTTAGAGAACACATTTCGATATTATTCATGAATGTAACTCCTGCTTCTATCCCGCCTTTCAAATCTATGGAAACCAATGCTCCGCCTTTGCTCATTTGTTGTAGAGCAATTTCACGTTGTTTGAATGACGCTAACTCTGGATATAAAACTTGATTTAGGCATTTATTTCCTACCAATCTTTCGGCTAAAGTTTTTGCATTGAAGCAGTGTTTTTCCATTCGGAGCGGCAAAGTTTCCAAGCTTTTTGACAACAACCAAGCATTAAACGCACTTATAATAGGGCCTGTATGTCGGGCGAAAAAGATAACCTTTTCTATCAATTCGGCATCTCCTGCGATGACGCCACCCAATATACGCCCCTGACCGTCAATGAATTTGGTCGCTGAGTGGGTAACTATATTGGCACCGAATTTAATAGGTTGTTGGATGATAGGCGTAGCAAAACAATTATCTACATTAAGAATTAAGTTATGTGCTTTGCACAATTCTCCAGCTTTTTTTAAATCGACAATCCTCAAACCAGGATTGGAAGGTGTTTCACAAAGAAACATTTTGGTATTGGGCTGGATGGCAGCTTCCCAAGTGTCAGGTTCATCAGACTTTACATACGTATGCGTAATACCAAAACGAGGTAATACTTGTTTTAGAATTTGATGAGTAGAACCGAAAATTGCGTTTGTACTTACGATATGATCTCCTTGACTAAGTAACGCTGCAATACTATTAAATACTGCTGACATACCTGTTGTAGTAGCGAATCCATTTTCTGCACCTTCTAGTGTACATATTTTCTGTACAAATTCGGATACATTTGGGTTTGAATACCTAGAGTAAATATTCCCTTTGATTTCTTCTTTGAACATTCCTTCCATCTGAGCTGCACTTTCAAAAGTAAAACTAGAAGTAAGGTATAATGGAACGGAATGTTCTCTATTCTGACTCCTTTCAGATTGAAGTCGAATCATTTCAGTATGTGGATGTAGCTTTTTTTTAGACATATTATATATTTATCAAATAGGCTGTGTTATACGCAAATAAGTTACCTACGATGGATTGATAATAAGCAAATATTGAATAGTTACCGCTCTATGATTTCAAAAGAATGAGAAATATTTACATTTGGTTTTAGCATTTCGGCAACGGAACACTGCTTTTCAACAGATATTCGTACGGCACGATCCGCTTTTTTGTGATCAATTTGACCAAATAATTTGAAATGTAAATGAACGTCAGTAAATACTTTTGGAGCGATGTCTCTTCTTTTAGCTTCTATTTCTATTTCAATATCATCCATTTGTTGGCGTTGTTTATCCATAAGATATACTATATCAATAGAACTGCAACTGCCTAGTGCCATCAAAACCATTTCCATAGGTCTCATCGCTTTATTAGTGCCTCCTATGTCTGGACTGGCATCCGTATAGGTATGATGTTCGGTTTCACTAGTACCCTCAAAGTGGTATTTTCCTGATTTTTGAATAATTTTGAACTTCATTTTTACTTTTTATTTTGAAACAAAAATTGCCCATTTAATAGGTGATTGGGAATAAGTGTAAAGGTAGTCCTATTCGATTGTTAAAACAAAATTGAAACTAAAGTTTGAAAAAAATTTTGTAGTCTCAAAAAAAAGATTCATCTTTGCCGCCGATGAGAGCCTGATGGCTAGCTCCTCCAGAACTCCCCCAGGTCGGAAACGAAGCAAGGGTATGGAGTTGAGCAGCACGATCGGGTTTCTCATCTTCTTTTCCCTTCCTTATTATTCTCAAAATATTTCACCATGAGGTTTTTCATTGATACTGCAAATTTAGATCAAATTCAAGAAGCTAAAGATTTAGGCATTTTGGATGGTGTTACGACTAACCCATCATTAATGGCGAAAGAAGGAATTAGCGGAACTGATAATGTATTAAAGCATTATGCAAAAATTTGCGAAATCGTAGATGGAGATGTTTCGGCGGAAGTAATTTCTACGGATTTTGATGGAATGATTAAAGAAGGTAAAATGTTTACCGAAATCGCAGATAATATAGTAGTGAAAGTTCCCATGATTAAAGACGGGGTTAAAGCGATTTCTTGGTTTTATCAAAATGGTATTCGTACCAACTGTACCTTAATCTTCTCTGCGGCTCAGGCATTATTAGCGGCTAAGGCTGGAGCTAGCTATGTTTCTCCTTTTATTGGTAGAATTGACGATTTGAACTGGAAAGGAATGGATTTGATTACTGAAATTGCAGAACTTTATGCCATTCAAGGCTTTGATACTGAAATTTTAGCTGCTTCTGTTAGAAATTCATTACATATAGTAGATGCTGCTAAAAGCGGTGCCGATATCGTAACTTGTGGTTTGCCTGCTATTTTAGGCTTGTTCAAACACCCTTTGACAGATATTGGATTGGCTAAATTTTTAGCAGA
>CALAJP010000236.1 GCA_937922815.1 uncultured Saprospiraceae bacterium | reverse complement strand
AATTTCAAAATATAAAAGATTGATGCTGTATGCTTTTTTTATGTTTTGGTAAGGCATTCCTTCTTCTAAATACTCACCTGTTACTTTGGACGTAGCAAACAACATTCTATACAAATAATCAGCTTCTCGATTGTGTTGAATCTCGATGATAATAAGTTGCCCTTTGGAGTCTTCGACTAAAATATCAACGATATTGAATTTTTGTTCTTCCTCCTTTTTGTTAGATTCCGATTCCAAAACACTTTTTACAATCACATTTTCTTTTAATAATTCGGAAAGAAACCCTTCCAAAATATCAAAATTAGCTTTTTGACGCAGCAGTTTTTTCAATGCCCAATCAAAACTGATTAATGTTCTTGCTTTTTTAGCCATTTTCTTATTCTTGTTTTTTCAAAGATAGGGATTTTAGAGGATTCTTGGAAATTTGGAGAGGAATGATATTAGAGTAGAATGTAGTTTGGCTTGGCGGTCTGGAGGAGTATTATAAGGCTGTTCGCTTGTTGAAGGGAGTAACAAAGTTCGATGAATATCCAAATGTAAAATTACTTTTAGAGCGTTTAGAGCCGACTCAGCTTGATGAACTAATTCCTCTTCTTTCTAAATGGTTGGATGAAGCAGATGGGACTAAGAATTTGGTAAAAAAGTTAGATGATGATTTGGCAGATGCCCAAAATGGTGCTAACTTGAGTAAGGCTTTTAAAGAAAAGCCTGAGTTGGTTGATGCGTGGGAGGTTGTTAATTTTTTTTCAGGTGGAGTTCGTAAAGATGTTGATATTCTCAACTTGATAAACGAGAATGAGAATTTGAAAAATATATGTAACTTGTATAGAAATGGTCACAAGTCAAAATTATATTCCAATTTATCTGAGTTTGATGAAGCAATAATAAATCATTATACCAAATATTCTTCGGATGTTCGAAGTATTGCTGGAGGTTTCTATTCTTCCTATAAAAATAAGTTGGATGATGCACTTGAGAAACTACCTGAAAGTTTAAATAATAGAGATTTGGTTTACGGGGGATATAATTTTTCAGATGAGCTAATCTCACAATTTATTAATGGTAACTTTATTGAATTTGGAGATGTTCTTTCTACTACACGTTTAGAGTCAGTAGCAGAAGACTTTTTAATAATAAAAGGAGGTAATGTTTATGTGGAGATTATTGATTCATATAACGGCAAACTCATTAAGTCTTTATCTTCATTATCATATGAAAAAGAGGTATTATTTGTTTCAGATGCACTTTTTAAAGTTAAAGGGATTCCAGTGGCTATTCCTCACCCAAATGGTGTTGAAGGTCAAACAGTTCTCAAGGTTATTTTAGAGCAACAATAAACTATGAATAGGTCAGAAATAGAAATAAAAATCAGTCAATTAAAATTAGAACATAAAAAGGTTACTAAAGAGAGGAAAATAAATCAACTCAACCAGGTAGAAGCTAATCTTTTTCTTAGGCATAAGGCAATTTTGAAGGAGATTGCTTATTTAGAGTGGATATTGAAATCAAGTAAAGAAAAGAATGAACATAGGAAGTCTGTATTGAATATGGGGGTAAAATGGGGAAATATGAAAGGGGCGAAAGAAACAGAACTGGACTCTTCACTTTCACTTGTGGTTTCTTTATGCGATATTGCATTAGAGTTACTCGATAAGAACGATTTAGATAATCAATTTAAAGAAAAGTTACAAGATTTAATAATATATCTTGATTCAAAAAGAATACTATAAATACTTTGTATGAACCATAAGCAGGCTTAGCTTAATAATCATAATTAGAATTTAGCGTTTTATGATCGAACAAGGTTTTTATAAAGAAATGAGAAAAAGAATTCTTGGTTGTGTTAGCCCATCAAGGTATTCACAATTTATGTTACGAAGCATAGAATATTGGAAATCAATGACATTCAGTGATTTAGAATTTCTTCTGGTGGATATAAATATTCGAGGAGGTTCCTACACATTATTTCCTTTTTGTTATATAATTCTCCAAATTGATTTATACCGATATACTATAGAGAAAGTTAATAAGGAGAAGAGTAAAACTGAGGTATTATTATATATTGAGTCATTTAAGACACATAAAATTAATCATGAAGAAATGTCTAATATATTAGAGGCATATAAGAATACTGAACCCTTATTGAAAAATCTATCAAGGAGGTTAATCTCAGAAGGTGCATATCCCATAGAAAGCCTAAAGCTAGACCTTTCAAAATATATGTCATCGGATAATAATTCTTCGATTTAAAATTGATCTGCTGTGCCACCAAAAAACCCAAAATTAGTGAATATAAATGATTATTTGGTGGCATTACTCTCAAAAGTAGACACGAAGTCTGGTTAAAAAGTATTATTCCACAAAACCGAAATTACAAGGATATGAATCAAAGACCTTAGTCACAATCCAAAGCCTCAATCTCAGAGACAGCCAAACCCGTATATTTAGCAATCAATTCAATTGGCATACCATCTTTTTTCATTTGGCAGGCAGTGTATTTAGCTTTTTTATGTTCGCCAAGTTTCTCACCCTTTTCAATGCCAATCTCAATTCCTTCCTCTTTGCCTTCAATTTTAGCAGTATAAATTATGTTTCTTTCAGAGATTAAATATTTTTGATGGGCATCATAATCTATTTGTTGCTGTTTTGTCATCGCATCGTAGTCCAGTTTCTCTTGAACTTTATCCAATCCTTTTGCAGAATAATTTTCTGGGAGTTTGGTGTTTTTTAGAAAATAAATCCATTCATCTAAAGTGTCTTTAGCCAAATCATCAAATTTATTGATTTGGATTACATAATATTCTGGGAATATTTCATGGACTTTTTCTTTTAACAGGTGTTTCTTTTGGCTTGCGGATAATTGCAATTCATCATTTAGATGAATTCCTTTGAATCGGGTTGTACCATGATAGACATAGTCGTTACCAAAACCAATTTCAAAATATAAAAGATTGATGCTGTATGCTTTTTTTATGTTTTGGTAAGGCATTCCTTCTTC
>CALAJP010000235.1 GCA_937922815.1 uncultured Saprospiraceae bacterium | reverse complement strand
AGATTTGATTGCATTTTCCTAAATCTTTGCATCGTTAGGGCGAATAATCATTCGCCCGTAGCACAGATTCGATTCCATTTTCCAAAATTTCTTGCGTCGTTAGGGCGAATAATCGTTCGCACGCAGCATAGATTTGATTGCATTTTCCTAAATCTTTGCATCGTTAGGGCGAATAATCATTCGCCCGTAGCATAGATTTGATTGCATTTTGTATCTTTAAGGTGATAAGTCACAGCGAAGTAAAAAGAACAACAAATGGAAGCTTTGTTGTGATTTGATTGCATTTTGTATCTTTAAGGTGATAAGTCACAGCTGTAAACGTTTACATATTTCACACCACCATGTTGTGATTTGATTGCATTTTGTATCTTTAAGGTGATAAGTCACAGCAGCTACTGCTGTAAGTCCTTTGCATCTCATGTTGTGATTTGATTGCATTTTGTATCTTTAAGGTGATAAGTCACAGCTATGAAATCACAATTTTATACACAGATGCGGTTGTGATTTGATTGCATTTTGTATCTTTAAGGTGATAAGTCACAGCTAAAATGGGTAGAAGAAGAAGTCTTAGGAGTTGTGATTTGATTGCATTTTGTATCTTTAAGGTGATAAGTCACAGCACTTTGCAAATACGCACCGGCACAAACAGTGTTGTGATTTGATTGCATTTTGTATCTTTAAGGTGATAAGTCACAGCGAAGGTAATCTTCTTACGTGTTAGTTCATTGTTGTGATTTGATTGCATTTTGTATCTTTAAGGTGATAAGTCACAGCGATACCCCCATGCTCATGCGATGCACCCTCGTTGTGATTTGATTGCATTTTGTATCTTTAAGGTGATAAGTCACAGCAAAAAAAATAGGTGCAAGTTCTACACAGTCGTTGTGATTTGATTGCATTTTGTATCTTTAAGGTGATAAGTCACAGCAAGGAGGGAGGTTTTAGCTAAACAGTGGGGGTTGTGATTTGATTGCATTTTGTATCTTTAAGGTGATAAGTCACAGCTCAGAACATGGAGAATCGAACGATAAGGGAGTTGTGATTTGATTGCATTTTGTATCTTTAAGGTGATAAGTCACAGCCTATTTTCATACGTCCGATTCTGTCAGCTAGTTGTGATTTGATTGCATTTTGTATCTTTAAGGTGATAAGTCACAGCAAAATTAGAAAGTTTAGACCCAAAACACCGTTGTGATTTGATTGCATTTTGTATCTTTAAGGTGATAAGTCACAGCCTCTTATACGAAAGGGGCTTACTTATCGTCATTATCGAAGAAAAATAGGATTAAAAAAATGGATAAAAAAGTAGTGTAACAACTTCAAATATTCCATTTTTCCAATCCTAACTATCTTACTTTTTAGGTTCTGGTTTATAAATCTTCCTTATTTTACCCAATCTATTTACGTCTATTTTCCAACAAGTATCCTTAATTGGTTCTCCTTGATGCATCACAGATTTTTCTTTTTGAGAACGTTTTAGGATTGTTCCTTTATCAGTTACTTGGTATTCTAACTCAAGCTTATGTAATCCAGATGCATAAGTAATCGGTCTAAAAAAATGATTAGAACCTGCGTAATTTATCAAACAAAAAATACGCTTCTTTTGCTCAATAGATAGATGGCTAGTAACCAAGTCAGGATTTTTGATTTCTTGTTCGGTAGGCAAATAGACCAAGTCTTTTGGCGATAATACAAACTGTAGTTTATATTTTTTATCCTTTGGGTGCAACGCTGGAAATAAATTCTTATTACCTTCTACTTTTAATTTTTCTATTAAATCTCTGAAATTATAGGAGTGAAATTTTCTCTCTCCTTTGTCATTTTCATAATAAGCTACATAAGCATTTACACCTTTAGCATTTATTACATATTTTTTTGCTTTTACCCCATTTTTTCCAACTGTTTTCTTAGCTCCCATTGTTTCAAGTACTCTCACACTATGAATGGGGTAATGGTGTTTTTTGTTATTTAGTTCTATAATATCCCTATTCATTATATCAATGCCATCTTCAAAAAAAGCAGTTCTGGAAGTAAGATCTAAATCTTTTTGTAGTTTCTCTATCTCTTTTTTGTCGACGTTATTTTTTTCAGCTTCAACAATAGCATCTTCTTTTTGCTTCTTGATGTTTTCAAAATGCTTCAAAATGATTTTCCGAAGTGTAGGATCCAGAATTTCCTCAATCACTGATATCGTTTTATCATTCTTAAAAGGTCTACCGTTCTCATCCTTAAACATTGAAGAGAGTGGTTTCCTTATACAAACAAAACTATTATTGATATTTTCAATCCAGAAAGAATCCAAACTTTTACTTATTTGGGTTATGGTTTCGCCATTTTTGAGCCTATCTTCAATTTTTTTATTCCATTTAGAATCCTTAATTTTTTTAGAATTATAATTTTTCCAATTTTTTGCATTCAAAGGAATTTTGAGTTTCTCGGGAGCATTTCCATAATACGAATCCTTATGCAAACGATTTCTTACAGACCAATTTACCTTCTTATTCGTTTTCTTACTTTCTTCATTTTGCGAAACCCAAACCTTCTTTCCTTCTTCATTATATTTTTGATAATAATTGGTAGCTTTATTCAATAATCGCTGATTGGTTTTGAACGTAACGATTACATTTTCTAGAGCCTGTTTTACTATTTTTCCAAAATCATTAGAAGTCTGTTTTGTGAATTGATATTTTATCTTTTGGTTATTTGCATTGGATTGTAATGGCAAATAGAAAACACGAGAAGATTTAGATTTATCCTTCGGGTTTTCTTTACGATAAGTCAATTTCTTTTTTAATTGCTCTCGATACACATTAAATTCCACCCGCTCAGATTTCACATTATTCTGATAATGAACATGTTCCAAAGTACACAAACCCACGATCAGTGCATCGAGTGCGTGGTGCCTGTGGTCAATCCGTTTTTTATCCGATGCAATTTCGCCAATTTTAAGTTTAAGGGTATCCAGTTCATCAATATCATAAGGTAAAAAAGAACGGAAGTAAGATTTTTCATCGTTTTCTACTATTTCTCCAAAATAATTCCCTCCCAACACCTTATTTTGGGTCTGAAAACGAGGAGCCATCAATTCATTCCACAACTCATTCAATCCCCAGTCTTGACGTAGCTTAGAAGTAACTTTACCGTTAACGTTGAGTACATTTTTGGATTTGAATTCATTTTCACCTTCTTCACGAACAATATTTGAAGCCAATTCCATTATTTTCCTTGAAATATGACGAGTATTATTGAGTTGAGAAGATAAGAATCCTTTCGGAATATCAGTACTCAATAAGATATTAGCTTTTTTGGAAGGGAAATTACCTTTCACATATTCCTTGTATCTTTCTACAGATAAAATAGGCAATTTAATATTTTGATGCGAATCACAATCTATTACAGTTCCTGCTTCGTTACTTACAAAATAAAAACCCGTACTATCACTTTTTTCCCTATTAATTTCCGCTTCACAAATCACTAAATTCCGCATCGTATTAAACGAAATCTTCGCCTGTGGCAATACGTGTTCTATTTCATACCAACCCGTATTAAACAAATTTCCTAAGCGTATTTCGTGATTGGTATATGGAGAATGATACACTTGTTCCTTTAACCAATCATAGTATTCTGTAGCAATAAAGCCTTTCTTTTTCTTAACAATATCTTCATCTTTGTTTCTGAAGCGAATTCCATCTTCAAAGATTCTTAATTTTCGTAATTGATAATTGGATTGAGGGTCAATAAATACATTTTTGTTTTGTTTTTTTAAATCATCACTGAGCATTTTGAGCATCATTTTCAACCGTATATTCGTTTGATGATTTATCTTATTTTTCTTCTCAATAGCCTCTTTTTCTTTTTGGGTTTTGCTCATCTCCCTTGCCAATTCTACGTGAATTTTATCAAAAAACTTTTCATCACCATTCCCATATTCTTCCCATATGTGTATGATTAGTGATAAGGTCTCTCTGACTACTTTCTCAACCACAGGCGAACGCAAACAATTGGGTTTGAATTCATTTCGCAAATATTCTTTAATATGATTGGTAGTAGTCCATCTCTCCCGTTTTTCTGTTCCGTAAACCAACAATTTTGCTTTCCAAAATGGCATTCCTTGACAATCATTGATGGATTTAATATCTGATAATTTTTCTCTTGTAAAATTGTCAATAAAATCATCCTCTTCTGCATTGATTATTTTATCAATCCGTTTTCGGGTATTAGGGTCAATACAAGTTTCTAAATAATTTCTTTTATCTGCTATTCTATTTATTTCTTTTTTACAAAGCCCTTCATCTATATTCTGTTCCTCTTTTTTCATAGCCGTCCAATACTTCCCTACTCGCATTAGAGGCAATAATTTTTTGATGGTTTTCATTGAAAATGCTCCATAACTCTTTGGAAAAGCATCAATATTTTTGAACCTATCTACTAAATTTTCAAGTAATTCTTCATCAAAAGCATCATATTGAATTAAGTGTTTTTTGAATATTTTACGCAGTCCTTTCTCAATATCCTTTTGCTGAGCTGCATAGAAAAATTGCCATAAAGCCAACTCCAATTCACGGTTCCATATCTTATTCTTGTAGGATTCATCCACAAACTTAATACATTCTAGAAACTGATACTTCGTTTCATTTCCTCTAATTTTAGTAGTTGTATTGGCTAAATGTCGTTTTTCAGTATTACGTTTACTCATATTCCAAGAATAGGTAGCAGGTTTCAGTCCTAACAAGTCCAAAAACTGTTTTTCATTCATGTCCTTTCTTGTATCTAAAGCCTCGAAAAGTTTGATTACGTCCATTTTTTCGTCCGTACATACTAATTGACTTTCATTTCCATTCTCATTTTCAAGTTTTTGAAATATCTTGATATTCGAAATTTTGTCCCAAATTCTAAATTCTTGATAGAAAGGATGCGAAGCAGCAATTACTTTTTTGGGTTTAGTTACGATAAATTTTTCTCCCTTATCGTTGATTCTTTCCACTTCATCAAATTCAAAAAAACAATTGGCAACCAAATGCTTAGAAGATTTGAGAGGACGTTGATACATTATAATCGTATCCGCAATAAGATTTCTTAAATTGATTTTTTTCAATTCTCTTTTCACATCCTCGTTCTTCGGAAAAAGTCTTTCACAAATCCTTATTTGAATGTCTTTTAGGTTATCTTTTAAATAATCGTTCTTTTCAAATTGGGTTTTTAATATTTGGTGTAAATCCTTTCTATAAAAACTTCTATCTATAGTCTGAATCAATCCCAACTTACCATTGATTTGAGTAGGCGTATTTTTTTGGTAATTTTCTTTCAGGTGTTTATAGTAATAATCCGAAAGAAAATAGGAATCTTTGGACAGGAACTCGTTGATTCTCTTTTCTACAATTTTCTTTTTGAACTCATATTTATCCTTATCAATTTTCTTGACATTAGTTTTGTCTTTTCCTTTCTCGGCTAAATCTAAATTGATTTCGATTTCTACATCGACCATATCCAGACCCTTAGGGAAATATTTGAATTCTAATTGTTTCCCATTTTCAAGTTGAAGCACTAACTTCTCTTTATCATTTTTTTGTCTATTCTCAATTTTCAAACATCTATAATCATTGATTAGTTTCTTTTTAATTGTAGTCCCATCTTCTTCATATTCAAAAATGACTTCTTTTTTATCACCAACTTTATCATATAGTTTTGTAGTTTCTTCGAAGTAAGTGTATTGCACTTCTTTGGACAATAAATCACACAATTGAAATTCATAACCACCTTTTACTTTCGTTATTTTCGAAATTTCTTTGAACTCACTATCGTATTTAGCTTCATTATTTTTCACCCCCCGTACGTGTTCATAACCTCTTTTTTGGTTAAAACTAGATAACACCCAAGCCAATTGTTGTAAAGAAATTTTTTCTTTCAATGCCTTTTGACGCAAATAATAAAGGGTACAATCTTTAGGTATATTTTTTCTTTCTGATTCCTTTGGAAAAATGTCTTTCAACATTTCTTCGTAAGATTCTTCAAAAATGAAAAAAGGTTTATTTCCAGCCTTTTCTTCATAAGGAATCTTAACTTCATTCACTAATACTGCTGAATTAGAGCCATTCCATTTTATACCATTTTTATAATGTTTGGGCAATGCCTGCATTACATCAAGGACAATATTCAGCCTTTCACGTCTTTTTTGGAAACGGTATATTAGTTTACGATGGCTTTTGTGCATCGTCTTATCACTGGCAGGGCTGTTTGCTCCTTGAGAAGCTGGTAAAATTCGAGAAATCAAATCGATGATTTCGATATGGTCAGTTTTAATATATTTTTTGATTAACGCAGCTCCAATAGAGTTTGTCCCTAAATCTAATCCTAAAATTATTTCAAATAGTTTTTCTGCACTCATTTGGTTGATGTTTTATTGAGATTAAATATATAAAAAATCAATAATATATCAATAAGAACATTGCTTTTTGTAAGAATAACGTTATCTTAGCTACTGATACGAAATGCTTCAAATCACAGAAAGGTTTATACCGATGTGATTTTCAATCAATGGACACAGGTAACATTCGTTTCCTGTGTTCGTTTTTTTTAACTCCAGCTTCCTCTCCTATTTAACATCAATCACATCACAAATAAATATAAAATTCCTGAGAGCATGAGTAGTTTACAATAGGTACTCAATTTTTTGTAATCCGCTGTTTGTTCGGCTTTCCAGTTCAAGTAAAACAAATAAATGCTGGGCACAAACAGTAAGAATATTACATAAAAATAGGCGATTCTATTGGGTGGCGGTAATTCGCCAAGTAACCAATAACTGAACGATAAAAATAGGAGTACATAAAATATGGACAAAACGACCTTACTTTTGGCAATGCCCCATACCACAGGCATCGTTCCACAGCCCGTATTATTATCGCCCTCAAAATCTTCTATATCTTTGGTTATCTCTCTGATAAAATTGCTAATAAAAGCGAATCCTGAATACCCTACAAAAGAAAAAAGGATATAATTTTTTTCGACAACAGCTAATTGTCCCCAACCTTCTTTTTCTATGTATAGCAAAATCATGGTAACGCCACCACAAAAAACAGAAACGAGCAGATTTCCCCACAAAACAGAGCATTTCAAATATTTAGCATAAGCATACATGGCATAAACAGCCAAAGGATACATCCAAAGACGTTGAAATTCGTCTTTTTCGTATGCCAAATAAATCGCCAATAGAGCTCCAATAATAACAGTAGCGTAATAGAAATTCCACCCTTGAAGTATGGTAACCGAGCGACCGACGATTAATTTATCAGGTTTATTAATCGCATCTATTTTATAATCAATCACATCATTCACCACATAACCTGCCCCCGCAACCAACATCGTCACCAATGAAATTAATACCATTTGAAAAAAAGATAACATAGGCGTAATGTCATTTTCTAAAAATGGTTGGTAAATCAATTTATAAAAAAGCAATAGTTGCGTTAACCCAATAATGAATAAATTCTTAGGTCTAAGTAATTTGAAATATTGATAAAATTTCATGGATTAATTTCTCTTTTTCATTACAATTTTTACAATCAAATTAAATAAGAAAAGTAGAAATATTAGCAATGAGATTCTTGCAATTATATCACCCGTCTTAGCATATACGGTTTGGGAATGATTTAAAAATAAAGAGGCTTTTATGGTTTTCATTTCCTCATATTCAGTAGCTTGGATTACTTCTCCCCACGAATTGATAAAACATGATGTTCCTCCGTTAGAAGCTCGGGCAATAGATCTACGAAATTCGATGGCACGCAGTCTCGACATACCTAAATGTTGGCGATACCCCGGTGTTTTTGCCCACCAAGAATCTAAGGTCATTACAAAAAACAAATCTGCATCATTGTCAATAAAACCTCTCAAATAATCTCCATATACCGATTCGTAACAAATAATAGGTGCTACTTTTGCTTTTCCTTCAAAAACACTCCTTTCTGCTTGCGAACCATGCCCTTCGTAAGTACCTCCGATGGAACGGACAAATGGTTTCATAAACCATAAAAACTCTCGAAATGGAAAGATTTCAGACCCTGGAACAAATTTCGATTTGTAATATTGTTCAAAATCTTTACCCTTTCCAAAAGAGATAGCCGCATTATAAACCACATAATTCAGGGTATCGTTATTTTTAATGAATTGTCTCAAGGCAGTTTCATTTTCAGGCAAAGTGTCAAATTCTTTTATTCCCGAAACTCCCGTTACAATTTCCAAATTAGGATATTGTTCCGACAAGCGTTTTAAAATATTAATTCCCGTATTTTTTAGTGGGTCATCTAAACTTATTCGTTGAAAAGTAGCTTCTGGTAAAACTAAATAATCGGTAGTCGAATCGATACCTTGTTGAATAAGATCAAAGATTTCACGATTTTTTTGCGTATTCGAAGTATTCCTTCTTTTATAATGAGGTTCGTAATTGGTTTGTGCAACTACGACATTTACGGATTCGGTGGTATTAATTTCTTTAAAATAAGGAAATGAATAAGAAATGAGAATAGGAATTAAAATAACCAATCCAGGTTTCCATAATGATTTGTAATCCGTTGATTTCACTAATTTATAGCCCCAAATATTGACCACAAAAATCCATACTGCACCTCCAAAAATTCCTGTCCATTCGTACCATTGCACCCATTCGACAGCCATTCCAAAAGCATTGCCTATATTTAACCAAGGCCAAGACAAGTCCCATTGCATGTGCAAATATTCAAAACTAATCCAGCAAGTAACCAAACTTAACCATTTAAATTTGGGGGCAAAGAATTTGTTTATTTTTTGATGAATCAATAGCGGAATCAACATTAATCCTGCATTTGCCAAGTTGGCTATTAAGCCCGAAAACAAAGAGGTATTTGTCACCCAAAATGTAGATAAAATATTCCAAACGAGGAGACCCGAAAATATGTGAAAGGTATTTTTCTCCTTAGCATCTAATAAATAAAACATGGGAATCCATGCGATGAATATTAAAATAGGGAAAGAAAATGGACTAAATCCAAGGGTCATAAACGAGCCAAATAGAAAAGCCAGCCCTTCGTTCTTTAAATAATTCGCCTTGTCTTTTGATTTTAGATAGAGCAGAGATAGCAAAAATACCCAAATGGAAGACCACAAAAATAGTGGCTCATAATCCCAAAGTATATCTTTTTCGAATTTATCATACATTAGATAGCCTACCCCTAAGCCAATGATAAGACTAATGAAAGCTGATAATAATCCTGTTTTATTTTTCATATTTGATTCTCAATATTATGGATATGAAAGGCTTATGTCTTTATTTAAATGAAACCAAAATTCATTAATTATTACAAAGCTTTTCATAAAAAACTGCCTCATAAACTATTCTGAAATAGTAACTAGTTTACGATTGAAGTATTTATATCTCAAAATTAATATATAATTACGTTTTACATCTTATTTAACCATAAAATACCAATTACAATTTTATTAAATACCCTTGTTTTAGACAAAAGCACCTCTCCCATCGATTTCAAAATAAAAAAGCCTGTGAAAAATCTTCTCACAGGCTTTCAATTTTAAATTCAAAAAATATTATTCTTTTATTTCATTTCCATACATATCCATTATCTCTACTTCTCCTGAAGTAGTAAATTGTTTCAATGAATCGACCAAAGAAGGGTCCCCTACAACGGTAATAATTACTTCATTAGGTTTGATGAATTTTCGAGCTGCTTTTTGAATAGACGCAGCATCTACTTTTTCCAATCGTTGCAAAAAGGTATTGTAATGCTCCGCATCTAATCCATTTCTTTTAATATTCAATGCATATTGAGCCACTGTTTCTGGTTTCTCCAAACCTTGAGCAAACCTCCCCGCATATACAGCCTTGGTACTTTTCAATTCATCCATCGGAACTAAGGTGTCTCTTAATGTATTAAATTCGTGCAAAAACTCCTTGATCGATTCTACGGTTACATCATTTCTAACAGAAGCTCCTGCCGAAAAACTACCAATTTCTTTACTCGCTCTCAATCGAGAATAAGCACCATAAGTATAGCCTTTATCTTCTCTTAAATTGGCATTTAATCGAGTAGAAACACTTCCTGAGCCCAAAATTTTATTCATAACAATTGCGTTCAAATTGTCTTCGTCAGCAGGTTCTAAATCAACAGGGTAAACGAACTTGATAATGGATTGAACGGCTTCTGATTTGGGTACAAAAACAACTCGTCTGTTCGTTGGAGCTGTTGGTTTCGCTATTTTTTCGAAGGAAAGGCTCTTATCTGCCTTCCAGCTTCCAAAATACATTTCAGACTTTTGTTTTGCTTCTTCTAATGTTATATCGCCTACTATAATTAAATAAGAAATATTTGGTTTGAAATACTTGTTATAAAAATCTATACAATCTTGTCTTGTTATATTCTTTACTGTTTCTTCTGTTTCTAATTCTCCATATGGGTGGTTTTTGCCGTAAGTCATCACACTTGAAATATTAGAAGACATAGCTCTTGGGTCATCTTTCTGAGTGGACAATCCAGACAAAGTTTGTTTGATAGAACGGTCAAATTCAGCTTGCGGAAAAGTTGGGTTAAAGAAAGTACTGGCTACCATTTGCATCAATTGGTCAGAATGTTTTCTCAACGAAGAAGCAAAGAATCCAGAAGCGGATGTGTAATAACGAGCACCTAACATGTCAACTTCTTCATCAATTTCTGCTTTGGACATCGTGGTAGCTCCTTGTTTGATTAACGAACCCATTATAGAAGTATAGCCCATTTTGTCTCCTTCAAAAACAGAAGGGATGTCGATGAATAATTTGTATGATATTTTTGGTATTTTATGGTTTTGAACCACAATCACTTGCAATCCATTATCTAACGTAAACGAATTAGATTCCCCCATTTTAATAGGTTTTGCAGGTAAAGATTCAGGAGCTGTTTTTCGAAAATCTTCATTTTGAGCCGAAAGCGTAAACGTTGAAAAAAGCACTGCCAATAACAGTGAATATTTATATATTTTCATGATAATAATTTTAATTTTTTGATAAAAAACAAGAACAGTAATCAATTATTGCTTAGGCAAATAATCAAGAATAACTCTACTGTCATTCTTTAAATACTCCTTTGCTACACGCTGAATATCTTCTTTCGTTACTGCTAAATACCTATCTAATTCCGTATTGATTAAACTAGCGTCTTTATAAAAATTATGGTAAGTGGCTAAAGATTCCGCAATTCCTGCCATAGTGCTATTGGATTGAATAAAAGAAGATTCCATTTTATTTCTTAGTTTTTGGAACTCAAAATCAGTCATAGGTTCGTTTTGAATTCTTTCAATTTCTTTATCCATTGACATCTTCAAGGTATTCAACTCAACGCCCATATTTGCGATTCCGATGACAAAGATTATTCCTGGGTGCTCTGTATCCATATCAAAGTTAATGACCTGTAATGCTACTTGTTGTTCATCAACCAATGATTTATTCATTCTTGACGATTCTCCATCGGTTAACAAAGTAGATAACATTTTGGAAGCATAATAATCTTTCGTTCCCATCGCTGGGCTGTGGTAACCATAAAAAACAGCAGGCAACTGTATGTTGTCGTAAACGGTATCCACCACAACTGCCTCCAACGCAGGTTCATTGGCTTCTGGTCTTGGAATATCATGAGTACCTTTTGGAATAGTAGAAAAATATTTTTTAATTAAAACCTTTGCCTCATCTAAATCAATATCCCCTGCGATAGACAAGGTAGCATTATTAGGTACATAAAAAGTCTTGTAAAATGATTTGTAATCTTCCTCACTGGCAGCATTCAAGTGTTCTAAATCCCCAATAGGAACCCAACGGTAAGGATGTTGTTTGAACATTCTTTTAGACATTTCGGGCAAAAAACTCATGTACGGAGCATTATCATAACGCTGCCTTTTTTCTTCTTTCACTACTTCACGCTGTACTTCGATGCCTTTTTGTTCTACTTTGGCATGTAGCATTCTTTCAGATTCTAGCCACAATGCCATGGGTAATTCGTTAGAAGGAAAAACCTCATGATAATAGGTAACATCACTGCTGGTGTATGCGTTGTTTGTTCCTCCTCTTTCGTTTACATATCTGTCAAACTCCCCTCGTCCGATATTTTCGGAACCTTCAAACAAAAGATGTTCAAAAAAATGAGCAAAACCTGTTCTTTCTGGATTTTCATTTTTAGAACCTACATGATAAAGTACGGAAACAGCCACAATAGGTGTGCTTGCATCTTGATGTAAAATGACATGCAACCCATTTTCAAGGGTATATTCTTCGAATTTAATTTCGTTGGATTGGCTAAATACGGTAGTTGTGGAGAGTACCGCTACCAATAGGGCTAAGAAGTTAATTTTCATAGTTTTGGTTATGATGATTTAAAATATTGTATATTAGACATTATTACGAATGAATTCATATGGATTAAAAATGTTCTTTTTACTTCACTCTTCGTCAAGTACTCATCTTAATACCTATGGGTATTAGATTCCGTGCTTTCCTTGATTGAAATAAAAATTCCTGTTTTTTCTC
>CALAJP010000234.1 GCA_937922815.1 uncultured Saprospiraceae bacterium | reverse complement strand
GACGATGTTATGATAACATTTGATGAAGATATTCAAGGCGGTTTATTATTAGGAAGTAACTTTTCTGTTCGAGGTGTACTCAATGGTGCTGAGATTAGGCATAATAGTGCCCTATTTTTTGATGGAATTGATGACCATGCTAATATTCTTGCAGGCTCTAACATAGCCAACAAATCATTTACGATTGAATTTTGGACTCGAAGAGCCGAATTAAAAGAAGGTACAATCTTCTCCAAAGGCGATATGGAATTTGGTTTCAATAGCAACAACCTATTTGAATGGACTATTGGTGATCAAGTAATTCAATCAGATACTGCATATACTGATGTAAATCAATGGTTACATTTTACGGTAAGTTACGATGTAGAATCTAATTATGTAGAACTCTACGTTAACGGAAAACAAATGGTGGTAAATGTACCTCTAACCGATAAAAACTTTTATTCCGACGGAAGAATAGTTCTAGGTAAAGGTAAGAAAGGTCATTACGCTGGTTTTCTACACGAATTAAGAATTTGGGAGAAAAAACTCCCATTCGGAACTATCTTTGCCAATATGCTAAAATCACAATCTGGTAGCGAAATCGGATTGCTAGGATTATGGCAAATGGATGAAGCCAATGGCAGTTTTGCTTTAGACAAGGCGAAAAACCATCATGCAAGCCTAGAAGGCGCTTCATGGAGGGTTTTCCCTTCTGGCTATGCCGTTAATTTCAACGGAACATCTGACCATTTAGACATTCCAACATCATCATCAGTTATTGTTACCGATGATATGGATATGACCTTGGAGTTTTGGTTTAGAGGAGAACAACAAGCCAATACGGTATTATTTTCGAATGGAAAAGGCGATGGAACAGATCCAGCTCCTAAATTTGAAAATATTTTTGTAATCGGTACTGACCAAAACGGAAAAATGTACGTTCAGAACAACGACACAAAGATGACCTTAGAGGATGAAGTATTTGATAACGAGTGGCATCACTTTGCTTTAGTACTTAATCGTAGAAGTAATGCTTCTGTTTATATTGATAATCAATTAAGAGTATTTGAACAAAGTCAATTCTTTGGAGGCTTGAACGGTACTTCGATGACTTTAGGAGCTAGACGTTTTGGTAATGTTACAACCACCTACGATAATTTCTTCAAAGGAGGAATTGATGAATTGAGAATATGGAAATTAGCCAGAACAAGTAAATTGCTAGAAATGGACATGAATTCCAAATTGACTGGTGATGAAACAGGATTGATGGCCTACTACCCTTTTGATAAGTATGATATTAACTTAGTACTCAGACCCACTTTAGTTGATAATGATTACGATGACCAAGGCGTACCATCTACTTTGGTAGCAACCTCAACCATCGACATTAATAACTTTGAGAAACAAAATGTACCTAATGTAAAAGATGCTAGACCTACTCAAAATTTAGCCTTCAATTGGGTTTATAATGGTGATAGAATCATTATTAATGTAGAAGAACAGCCGAATTTAATTGAAAAGGTAGTGTTAGAATTTACAGTAGATAGAATAGAAGATTTGAATGAAAATAGATTAGCATCCCCTATTACTTGGACAGCATTTATCAAAAAGAATACTGTTATTTGGGATGAGAATGTATTGAATTTTGAGAAAAAACTTTACGAAGAATTAGAGTTTGAAGTAGAAATTCAGAATATCGGTGGGGTGGAACAATCCTATTCTGTGGAGAATGCTCCATCTTGGTTAAGTATCGACGAGCCAACAGGTACATTACCTCCTGATAGTAAGAAGATATTGACTTTCACCGTCGATGAAGCTACCAATATTGGTGATTATGAAGAATCTATCTTTTTGAGTTCTGATTTCGATTTCAAAGAAAAATTAGATTTCAACTTAAAAGTATATGAAACACCTCCTAACTGGGAAGTGAATCCTCAGGAATACCAATATAGCATGAGTACGATTGGTCGATTAAAAATAGATAATATTTTTGCAACCAACCCACAAACGATGTTGGCTGCTTTTGTCAATGATACTTGTCGTGGTATTGCGAATTTGGAATATTTCGAAGAATATGATTTATATGAAGTATATCTAAATATTCATTCCAATAAAGAATTCGGAGAAGAGGTTACTTTCAAAATATGGAATGCTGACGAAGGAACAGTGCATGAGAATGTTACGCCAGAGTTAGTATTTGAAGTGAACAAGATCGTAGGAACACCTTCTACACCACAGATTTATGAAACGAACAATAATTATACGCAATTTATTGATTTGCCTGTAGGATGGAAATGGGTTTCTTTCCACTTGAACGACCCTAACTTAGCTAATACAACGGCTCTAATGGAAAAATTAGACCTTAGTGTGGGTGATTTGATTAAAGGGCAGGTGAATTTCGATATTTATGGTAAAAGTGGTTGGAACGGATCATTATCTAACAGTAGTGGAATAGAAACTACTGAAAGTTATATGATTAAATCAGGATTAGCGAATCAATTAAAAATTAATGGTTCAAGAGTTGATGTTGAAAATACACCTATCAATATTTCAAAAGGTTGGAACTGGATTGGGTTTATGTCATTATACAATATGCCATTAACTCAAGCGATGTCTAATCATGAACCTACGCAGAATGATGTAATCAAGAGTCAGTATAGCTTTGCGGTCTATGATAACTTATTAGGTTGGATAGGGAGTTTAAAAACCTTATTGCCTGGTGAAGGATATTTATATTATAGTGCAAATGACAATGACGTTTCGTTTATGTATCCTGACGTAAGTGCTGATTTTGCGAACTCTAGGGGTGGTGATGAAATTAACGTTGATGATTGGGAATTAACTCCTGAGAAATATCAATCTACGCAATCTATTATCGGAAAATTAGAAACAGATGTTTTAGACCCTTATCAAGAATATTATATCGGTTCTTTTGTAGGTGATGAATGTAGAGGAATTGCAAAAGCCATCACATTAGGAGACGAACAAATCTATTTCATCACTAACCATGGTGAGCAATCTGGAGAAAAAGTTTCTTTCAAATTATTCAACGTAGGCAGTACCGAAATATATGATATTAACGAGGTATTGGAATTTGCACCAGACCAGTTAATAGGAAGTACGGAAAACCCTACGCTATTTACTTTACCAAGTATAGTTGACGAAGATAATGAAGCTATACAGTTAGGAGAACAAAAGATTGCTATCTATCCTAATCCAGCAAGTGAATTTATCACCTTAGATTTTTACAATTTCCAAAATAATGAGAATGTGAATATTTTAATTCATGACCTTACAGGAAAAACAGTAAAAGAGGAAAAAGGAATTCTTAATCCTAGCAAAGAGAAATTAAACATTTCAAATTTTGCTCCTGGTGTATATTTCATCAAAATTCAATCTTCGAACAAAACGTTTACGGAGAAAGTAATTATAAAATAATACCCAAAACAGAGGTAGTGGTGTCAAAACTACTGCCTCTTTTTTCCATTAACATAGTTAAATCAAAATATATGAAATCCCCTTATTTAATAATCATCCTTTTGCTGGCGAATATCTCGCTATGGAGCCAAGCAAACTGGACGGTCAACCCTAACGAGTACGACAAAAATATGTCCGTATCAGGTGCGTTAAACCTCGACTACGAAGAATTAGAAGATGATAATGATAAAATTGCAGCATTTATTAATGGTGAAGTAAGAGGAGTGGCGAATCTTAATTATAGCTCGTCTGTTGATAGGCATATTTTTTTTCTCACTATATTCAGTAATGATTTGGAAGGAGAAATAACTTTCAAAATTTATGACGCTAGCAAAAACGAAGTACGTGATATTGCTATCACTATGGGTTTTGAAGTTAATCAGATTATCGGAGATGCTGACTTTCCGCTCATTATTTCAGACCCCGTTCTAAGCAATGAATCTAAACTAATATCTTATAGTATAGACAATCAAGTAACTAGCAAAATAGTAGATACTTTCGTTTATCTTACATTTCCTGAAGGAACAGACCTTTCTAGTATTAAACCTAACTTTGAAGTTTCTCCTTACGCAACAGTACGAGTAAATGGGAATGATCAAGAATCAGGAGTGACGGTATTAGATTTACGAGATACGGTTACATATTGGGTTCGAGCTGCCGACGAAACAACCATAACCAATTACCATGTTGTCACAGAAGTATTAGCGGCTCCTGTTTTCAAGGATACAACTTTTACGATTAATGAATCTCACAAAGTAAATACTCTCATTGGTAATTTAATGGCAACAGATGCAAATACTGCCGATACCCTTGTATTTACTATTCAAGATGTACAATCCAATTTCAAAATTGAAAATAATAACCGTTTAGTACTCAACGCTGCGATGGATTACGAAACTGAAACCTCGTTTCAATTAACCGTAAACGTATCGGATGGTGTTCATAATGATTCAAAAACAGTAACGATTAACATTACTGACTCGAATGATAATAAGCCCTTTCTTCAAGGCAATCAAGGTGACATACCTGAAGATGCTGCACTAGGAACGAATATTATGACTATTTCTACCATAGATAATGATGTATCAGCAGAATTTAGAACCTTTAAGTATAAAATAGATACAGCTCAAGGAAACGTACCTTTTCTTTTAGATTCTATAACTGGAGTTTTAACATTAAATGGAAAAATAGATTTTGAAGATACAATCAATCACAAGGTTTCTGTAACTGTAACCGATGGCATTTTTTACGATACTTTAGATTATATAGTAGACATCGTTGACGTAAACGATAATTCACCTATTCTTCAAGAAAACAGAGATGAAATAGCTGAAGACGCGGCATTGGGCACAAATATCATGACCATATCAGCTACGGATGCTGACATATCTGAAGAGTTTAGAATTTTTAGCTACAAAATAAACACTACACAAGGAAATGTGCCTTTTCTTTTAAATTCCACAACAGGGATTTTGACATTAAAAGATGCTATAGACTTTGAAAGTGATACAAGTCACACCGTTAGTATTGTCGTAACAGACGGGGTATTTTATGATACCTTGAATTATACAATAGATGTTATTGACACTAACGACGAAACACCTATGTTTAATGATACTGTATTTACCATTAATGAGGGTTTTGAAGTGGATTCAATTGTTGGTAAATTAATAGCTACAGATTTGGATAGAAATACCCAGTTTGGTTTTTCAGTTAATAATACGTCTTCAGAACAAGAGTTATTCAACCTTAGTAATGACGGAATACTATCCTTATCTAATTTACTTGATTATGAATCTGAAGATACTCACATACTTGACATTCTTATAACGGATGGAAATGCTACTGTTTCAGGAAAAATAACCATCAACATTAGTGATGAAAATGATAATGCTCCAGTTCTTATTCCCCAAATAGATTCCATCGCAGAAGATGTTAATATTGGCTCTATAGTTATGAACATTCAAGCAACTGATGCAGATATTTCTTCAGCGTTTAAAATTATTAATTATAGCGTATTAGCTAGTGATAGTTTATTGCCTTTTGCAGTTGATTCAACTACTGGAAATATAAGCACAAATGATACGCTAGATTTTGAAGAAACGCCAAATTATTCATTAAACATCATCGCTTCTGACGGTAAATTCTATGATACTTTAGCATATGCAATCAACATTATTGATGTTAATGATGAAATTCCGATTATTAATAACGGAACTATTAATGTGGAGCCTGACCAAGATACAATTCCAGAAGGAATTTCGATTGGAGAAACCGTATTATCCGTTGTTGCCTCTGATAGTGATATTAATGAAGGATTTAGAGATTTACAATATAGTTTTCTAAAAGGAAATACCAATCGTAATTTTGACATAGATAGCGAGTCTGGTGTCATTACAGTAGCTAAAGAAATTGATTTTGAAACAATAGAATCATATCAACTTGTTGTTATGGTAACAGATGGAATTTTTGCAGATACTGCCAGCATTAATATAGAAATCGAAGATTTAAACGATGAAATTCCAACATTCAGCGATACGACGTTTACCATTAGCGAATTATTCGATATTGATTCTACCGTTGGAAATTTAATTGCTAATGATTTGGATGTTGGGTCTAATTTAGTTTTTGAAATTACGGATATTTCAACAGATAATAGTTTATTCGAAATTACAGAATCGGGTACACTTAGCGTTAGTAACCAATTAAATTATGAAAAATACCAGTCGTTAATTATTGATTTAAGCATCTCTGATGGTATAAACATTATTACAGGAAAAGTAAACATTAATATAGTTGACGAAAACGACAACGCTCCTACCCTAGCTAGTGACGAAGTTATTTTTGCAGAAGATTTGGGATTGAATGAAGAAATTAGTGTTTTCACAGGCATAGATTTAGATATTAGTAGCGAGTTTAAAGAATTGACGTACCGAATTATTAATGGTAATACCAATAATGATTTTGCTATTGATGCTCAGACTGGAGTAGTAACCAATACAGATTCGTTAGATTTTGAAAGAACGGAATCTTATACCCTAACGATAGAAGTTACTGATGGGTTGAATTCGAATATGGCTACATTAGACATCGAAGTTATTGACTTAAACGACGAATTACCAATTGCTAATGATACGGTTATTTCTTTAACAGAATACACCTACCCAGAAGCAAGTATTCTTCAATTTATGGCAACTGACGCTGACGCTGGAACTCAATTAACTTACGAGGTTAATAAAAATTATGTCGGAAGAGAATTCATATTATCTAGCACAGGAGAATTAACACTTGTAGGCATTCTTGATTATGAGACTAAAAATAAATTTGTCATTCCTATCATTATTTCTGACGAAGATTTTTCAATAGAACGAACGATTACAATCAATATCGTTGATGAAGAAGAAACAAATGTTGAAGTAAATAGCATTTTATCCCCTAATGGCGATGGAACTAATGACACTTGGGTGTTGGAAAATAACGAAGCATACTATAACTGTGAATTTTTGATATTTGATAGTTTTAACCGTCAAGTTTACAAAAACATCGGGTATAATAACGACTGGGTAGGAACATATCGTAGTCGTGAATTGCCTTCAGGAGCATACTATTACATGATAATAGGCAAAGGCTTTACTCATACAGGTACCATTTCTCTAATCCGTTAATCATACAATTAAATAATGAATACACTATATAAAATTTTCATAGTTGCAGTTCTTTTCTGCTTAGGTTCTAACCTTCAAGCACAACAGTCTTTGTATAATCACTATTCCCAAAATAGTTTTCTTTACAATCCCGCAGCTGCAGGAGAAAACGATTTTCTCTCTGGATATATTAATTTTCGTGACCAATGGAGTGGATTAAAAGACGCTCCAGAACACTTTTCTTTAGGTGTTCATGGTGGCATTTCAGAAAATGCAGGCGTTGGTTTTAAAATCAACCGACAAACAGCAGGTATTTTTATGAGAACAGATTTAGAACTTAGTTTTGCCTATAACATCAAAATCGATGACACTCAAAATTTAAGATTAGGTTTGAACAGTGGTTTTGAAAATAAAACCATTGATTATCTAAGTATTGACGATGTAGGACAAGCAGATTTATCATTATTTTCAAATAATGTCGAAGAATCTCTTTTTCATGCTGGTTTCGGAGCCTCTTATAATGTTACAGGTTTTAATTTTCAACTTATTTTACCTAGACTTTATTCTCCCGAAACCAAAACACCATTTGATGAAATCTACGGAAGTTTTGCCTACGATTATGTTCCCGAAAATAATACAAAGTGGCTAATTAGGCCATCTGTTTTAGGGCTGTCTTCTCGATTTGCCGTTCAACAGTTTTATCTAAGTTTCTTAGTTCAATATGACCACTTTTGGGTACAAGCATCATTTAGAAATAACAATGATGCGGCTTATAGTATTGGCGTTGACTTGAACGGTGTTAAATTAGCTTACGCTTACGAAATCGGAAGATCACCTTTCTCAAGAGCGACTAACGGTACACACGAATTGATGGTGGCTTACCAAAGTCCTTTCAAGTTGTATAAAAATGCCAAACAAAAACTTGTTACTCTATAAATAATTAAACCCATAAATCAAACGATGAGCTTATTCGATTTTTTCAAAAAGAAACACAAAAACAACAGTGGTCAAACTAAATTGCAGGTGGATGAATCTATAGATTTTCTTTCCGTAGATAATGGTTCACATGGTGATAATTTCGGAGGGTTAATAGGTTTTGGTTCTTTTAATACTGAAAATGGAGAAAATCTAATCCATCAACATATGGTGTTATCATCAATGCAAAAACCTATTTTAGAGAAGAATGAATGGGCAATTCACCAAACCATTTTTCAACAAGAAAAGGAAAGTGATAAAAGCTTGGGCGTAAGAACCCTCCAATCGGGTAAAGAGATACTATCAGCGTACCCCTATCTCAAAACAAACTATACAATTCCATTCACTACAAAAGAAATATTCGAATGGTCTCACATGGATAATTTAGAGGCAGAAATTAAAGGAGGTGGAAGAGACACCTTTGGGCTTGGGTTTTTCGCTACTGATTATGCCATAAATAAAGATAAATACAAATCAAACAAGAACCTAAATATTAAAATTTCAGCAATAGGCTTGGTATTGGATAAAAGTAACCTATCCGAAATTGATGGACATAATTTAAGTGACGGATTTGCTTCCTATATGCCAAATCAAGATATTCCTCGACCTACGTACTATGATTTCATAGGCGTTCTTATTGATTATGAATCCGTAAATATTACAGAAAAAAATGACGGTTATATCGTTAAGGTAAAATTGATAAATGAGGAATCTAATCCCGATTTTTTCACAGTTGATATGTTAATCAATAAAGAAAATATGAGGATTAGTAGCTTAGAAAAAGGAATGAGAATTACTGGAGCACTTTGGTTTCAAGGCGAAATAGCTTAAGAATACATAACACTTATAATTCCTATAGAAAACGGTTTGAGAGCATTCTCAAACCGTTTTTCTTTATATCTTTTTTCGACAAAGCAGTTATCATAAATTTACTATTATGTCTTTTCGTCAAAATATAGAACTAATAATTCACCTAAATTACAACTATTAAATATAACGTTTAAATTCAAAACTAAATCCTTTTATTTCTTCTAATTCTATTCCGCTGATATTGTTTTTCTCAATTTCAATTTTGGCTCTTTCCGAAGCTACAATACCAATTTCAGGAAAATAAAAGATATCGTAATTGCCATCTAAATCAGTAAAGCCATCTCCAAAGATTTCGATTAATTTTTTGATGCCACTAAATTCGTTATTACTCAATTGTTCCAAAACGAATGTATGGTCTCTTTCTGGGCAGGTTTCCAAAAGTTGTAGAAGAATTAACTCA
>CALAJP010000233.1 GCA_937922815.1 uncultured Saprospiraceae bacterium | reverse complement strand
TCATTGGGATAGTACAGAGTCTGTTGCTGGAGGAGCATTGAGAAATACTTTTTTGATGACGGCAATAGCCTCGTTAATCTTGGGGATTTACAGTTTCTTTTTACCCAAAACACCTCCTGCGAGTAAAGGCGAATCGGTAACGATTAGCGATATTTTAGGGTTGGAAGCCATTGGTTTACTGAAAGATAGAAACTTTTTGACATTTTTCGTTTCTTCTATTTTAATTTGTATTCCACTTGCTTTTTACTATTCGCAAGCGAATCCTTTTTTATCAGAAATAGGAATTGAATCTCCAACCAGTAAGATGGCATTGGGGCAAGCATCTGAGGTGATATTTATGTTGTTATTACCTATATTTTTGAAACGGTTTGGTATTAAAATGACGCTTATTGTAGGGATGTTGGCTTGGACTATCCGCTATTTAATGTTTGCTTATGGAGACGCTGGCGAACTATCGTTTATGATTATTTTAGGGATTGTTCTTCATGGAATTTGCTATGACTTTTTCTTTGTTTCTGGACAAATATTTACGGATTATAAAGCAGGACCAAAAATTAAAAATGCAGCACAAGGCTTGATCACTTTTGCTACTTATGGAGTAGGAATGTTAATTGGTTTTTGGGTAGCTGGACAAATTACGGACCAAAGTTTAATAAAAGCTGGAATGCATGATTGGGAAAGTATTTGGACATTTCCTGCCATTTTTGCTGCTGTTATATTAGCATTGTTTATGTTTTTATTTAAAAATGAAAAAATAGAGTCTGAGCATGAATAAATTAAAAATGGGAATGATTGGAGGAGGTATTGGTGCTTTTATTGGTGGCGTACATCGTATTGCTGCGGCTATGGATAACCAAATAGAATTGGTTTGTGGAGCGTTTAGTAGTTCTGCCGAAAAATCTATTCAATCTGGAATCGCATTGGGTTTACCCCAAAATAGATGCTATGGGAGTTTTGAAGAAATGATTCAAAAAGAATCTCAGTTGGATGAAGATGAGAGAATGGATTTTGTAGCGATAGTTACTCCAAATCACATGCATTTTGCTCCTGCGAAAATGGCTCTCGAAAACGGCTTTCATGTAATATGTGATAAGCCAGTCACTTTCAATTTGGATGAAGCATATGAATTGAAAAAGATTATCGAAAAACAAAAACTTATTTTTGCTTTAACCCATAACTATACAGGCTATCCAATGGTGAAACAAGCCAAAGCCATGATAGCAAATGGTGATTTCGGGAAAATAAGAAAAGCTATTGTAGAATATTCTCAAGGCTGGTTAGCTACCAAATTGGAAGATACCAACCAAAAACAAGCGGCTTGGCGTTCGGACCCCAAAAGATCGGGTGCTGCTGGAGCGATGGGCGATATTGGAACACATGCTGAAAATTTATTAGAATATATTTCTGGTCAACAAATCACTTCTTTATGCTCTGATTTGACTTCATTTGTGGAGGGTCGTTTGCTTGATGATGATGGTTCTGTTTTGTTGAGAATGTCTGAGGGGGCAAAAGGCGTTTTAATTGCGAGTCAAATTATGGCAGGGGAGGAAAATAACTTAAAAATCAAAGTTTTTGGCGAGAAAGGTGGTCTAGAATGGCAACAGATGAAGCCAAATAGTTTGGTGGTGAAATGGCTAGACCAACCACAACAAGAGTACCGAACGGGGGTGGGCAATCAATATCCACAAGCCTTAGCTGCTGCTCGTATTCCTGCGGGACATCCCGAAGGCTATTTAGAAGCATTTGCTAATATTTATAAAGAATTTGCCACGGCAGTTACTGATTTCAAAAATAATGAACTCAAAGAAAATTACGATTTTCCAAATATCGACGATGGCATTCGAGGAATGGTGTTTATTGACAAGGTAGTTGATTCGAGTGAGCAGGGGAGTATTTGGGTAGAGCTGTAGTTATGGTTGCTTATATCCAGTTGAAAAAATAGTTCGAACTGGATATGAGTACAATATTTTAGTCTTATTGACCATTATACAATCGAATAACCCTTTCAAAATCAGTAATCGAATTGATAGTGTAGAAAAATTTTAACTGCCATTTTTGAGTTTTTTGAGCTTGTTTACTTTGGGGTTCATCCCATATTGGATAAACTCTAAAGCCTCGTTTTCCATCTTTTGTTGGGGTAGAAATTATTCCTCGTTTAACCAATTCAGACTTTGGAAAAACGAATTGCCCCAAATTATTTCCCGATTTTACATTGATAATATAAAAATCAATAGCGTCTTTTATATTAAATGGTTCCGTTATTCCATCAGTGTTCCTTTTCCAACAGGTTACGAATTGACCTATTTTTTTAGGTGTTATTTTGGCGGTTCGACTAATGATCTTCTTCCCGTTTAATTCAAATTGACAAGCATCATACTCTTTTCCCTCTGGTTCATTAAATACTCGAGAAATGGAAAGAGAACATTTGTCATAAACTTCTTTTTTGATTTGGGTTAAATTTTCATTCAGTATAGATTCGACTGACATTTTCGTTTTTTAATATGGTAGATAAAAAACCAATTTATGATGTGAAATTTGGCTAATTATGATTCTAAGAATAGACGTTTTATAGCAACCATCAACTACTTTCAATACTCGTATGAATTGTTGAAAAATCATTTATGGCTAAATCTTTTTTATGAATACAGTACGTTAATGTTCCTGCATCCCAAAAACTGAACTCATCAACACTTTCCATGTTTAACAATACTAACCACTCGTCTGGTTCTCCACCAAATTTTTGGGCAGCTTGTTCTTGAGGGGACTCATGTTGAGTAAATATATGAACATTCATACCATGTGGTTCTAATTGAATGTGTCCGTTGTCAAATGCAACTGGTTTTTTGATGTTGCCCTTAAGCACATGGGTAAAATCCTCTAAAATCTCTATTTTTTCGTCATTATCCTCATTATTGAAAAGGTCGGCATATTTTGAAAACCTTTCACTACCGTAGCTAAATGAATTATAAAAATTAGGAATTGAAATAGCATTTTGAAAAGAAAGAGCAACAGAGTTTCTGAACATCCCATCCAAAGTACTATCGGTAAAACGAGTTTCTTTAGTATAGGTATATCGTTCAAGTTCGTTGGTGTCGGCAGCATATAGAACTATTGGATTCAGTGCATATTCCTCATCATTTACAAAGAAATATATGACGCCCTGACGAGGTAAATAGTGTTGATACGGAGCTATTTCCTCACAGTTAATCTGAGCATGGAAAACATATAATAACCCATTTTTATCTTTGGGATGCTCCATGTTTTTTGGCAAATCAGGACAACCGCCTACTTTTGAAGTACCCAAAGGCAAGTCTTTTTGATTTTTATTTAGACATAAATATGTTGCAACGGTACTATAATCGATAATTAAATCTTTAAATTCTGCTAATTCGGGGATTTGAGAAATAGCTTGTTCCAAAGCTGCTTTCTCTTCTGGATAATGGCTAAAATCAAAAATAGAAGAATCGATAGGTTTTGGGTTTTTACTCTTATAACTTAGGTCTAAGTAAAGTTTTTGATCTTTTCTATCCGCTTTTACGGATTGAATATTCTTGAGACTGCGGGGTAAGGATTTAAAGTTGTTATATGTAATCGTCAAATTTTTCAAATTTGGCATTAAACCTATATTTTGAGGAAGAGATGTTAATGCATTTTGAGACAAATCCAAATCGGTCAGTGCAGATAACTCACAAATAGAATCGGGCAAAACAGTAAGATTACTAGAGGATAGGCAAAAATCTTCTAAATTTTGAAATTGGCGTATTTTTTCTGAAATTGTTTTAATCTTACTATTATTAATGATAAGTGTATGCAAATGCGTAAGGTCATAAAATTCTTCTGGAAATTCATCAAAGTTAAAGCTCGCTTGACCTACCCACAAGCTTTCAAGGTTTTTAAATGTTACTATTTGTTCAGGTAAACTGTTGAATTCTCCTAGTGTAATCTTTAAATCAAAAACCTTGAGAGGGTCTATGTTTAATGCACTTTTAAGCGTGTATTCTTGTCTTTTGGGTAATATAGGCTTCGCTTCAAAGCATTTAAGAATCTCTATAGGAATAGTAGAATTGTTATTATAGATATCTTTCAGTTCTCCTTTGATGTGTACATAACCTTCTTGTACGTCAATGATTCCATGAAATTTAACATCTGTGGGGAAGTTATATGTTTCAAAACCAGTTACTCCGACCAAGTAAGGACAGTTAACTTGTGTGTCATAACTACCCGATTCTAACTCTAAATCAGAATAGGTCACCATTCTCAAATAGTCTATCTTTCGCTTATCATCAAAATATGGGTCATCCAAAAGCCCATTATGAAATTCGTCTGTAATTTCTAAAGGAGGTGTAAGCAGGTTTATTCTTAATTTACCTTTTCTAATAAGAATCTCTGTATTTAAGGCTCCTTTTACGTAGCCAGTAGCTTCAGCATCGTGGTCTGCAAAACCTACGTTGATATGATTGATTTTGAAAAATTCTTCCATGGTTTTAATGTTTTAGAGAGGTTAGGGAGTGTTTTTTATCTTATTACTATAGTAAATATAAATATATTTTGAAAAATATGTAGATGAAGTAACCAGTTTCAAAATCAAAAAATAAGCTTACTGAGGGGCTACTATTTGAGCGATTAGTTAAAACAAAAAAGCCCAACATTTCTGTTGAGCTTTTGTAGTACCGAAGGCGGGAATCGAACCCGCACGTCCTTGCGAACACTGGATTTTGAATCCAGCGCGTCTACCAATTCCGCCACTTCGGCGCCTATGAAAATAGACAGGTAGAAGGTCTATTTTTTTGCGTGGGCAAATTTACTTAAATTATTCTGTAATCTCAAAATATATTTCGATTTAAAATAATAATCTTTGATTTTTAGTAACACTTCTTTTTTAGGGTTAGGAAACACTGTTTCTTTGAACCAATTAGCAGCTTGTTTGTCAAGATTGTTTTTGATTTGAGAAACTTCGTTTGCTACATTAGTGTAGATATTTTCATCGAAACCAAATTCTAATTCCATCAATTTTTCATTAACATCCATCATTTCCATCAAAAAATCTTGAGGAATTGCGTTTTTGCCCTCTTCTGAAATCACTCCTTCTTGTTCTAATATATAATGCATTCGTTGCATTGGATCAGATAGAATTTTGTATGCTTGTGTATTGAGCAATGATTTTTCCATCATTGCGGCTTGTTTTTCAGTATCTTCTAATACATGTCTGTCAGGGTGATATAATTTAGAAAATTGTAAAAATTTCTTCTTTAATTCACTTGCCGAAAGTTCAAATTGAATAGGGATTTCATAAAAATCAAAATAATTCATAGCTTCTTTATTTTACAATAATGTACAAGGGTCAATGACCTCACCGACAGCTCTGAAAACATCCATTCCATTTGCGAAAAGCATCAAAAAGATAAGAATAGCAAATCCGACCATAGTAGCATATTTCATAAAATCATCACCAATTTTACGACCTGTTATCATTTCAAATAATAAGAAAACCACATGACCACCATCCAAACCGGGTATTGGTAACAAGTTCATGAAACCAAGAATTAATGATAATATGGCTGTCATTCTAATGAAACGCTCCCAATCCCAGTATTTAGGAAATAAGTTAGCAATAGAACCAAAACCACCTAAACTTTCAGAAGCCTTGATTTTTCCTTTGAACATTTGCCCAAAAGCCTTGATTTGAGAGCCTAAAAAGCTAACCCCTTGGCTAACCCCTTCTGGCATTGCTTCTCCTAATGTATATTCTTTAGTTTTTACATCAAAAAAGTGAGTTGGAGGCAAGGCTTGAACGCCAATTTTAGCAGCATCGGTAGTGGTTAGTGCAATATTCAAAGTGTCATTTGCTCTAATTACCCCTAACTGAACCTGTGTGTTTTTCTTATCCTTTATTTCTTT
>CALAJP010000232.1 GCA_937922815.1 uncultured Saprospiraceae bacterium | reverse complement strand
CCCGTATATTTAGCAATCAATTCAATTATTTACCAAAACATCTCTTTTTTTCTAGAATTTTAAGACCTGCCCATTTCTAACAAAGTACACATTCTTGTTATTTTTTTGAATGAATAATGTAGGGTTTTGCCCTAACCAAACGTTGTTTTTTATTTCACTTCCTTTGGGATGAACTTTTACGTATTTGAATGGTAGAATATCTTTTGTTAGTTGCGGAGCATTCAATACAACATCAGAAATACCTTTTCGCAAAAAGAAATCCTCACCCTTTTGTTTTACTTCTTGATAGCTAAATTCTTCAACGCTTACTTTTCCCGTGACGACCTCCATGCCCGTAGCATTTATTTCTTCGTAGGCGGCATAAATACTCATATCTCCTAAATCTTTTATGTAGGCGTCAAGCGTAAAATTAGCATGTTGAGTATCGTCTTTTTCGTTGAATCGAAAAGCAATATCTTGCACAAAAGATTGGTCATGATGAGTTACTTTTCCTTTTCGGATAATCAATTCATGAAAACCATTACTTTCATTAAACGGAATTCGATGATATTCATTCAACTGAACCCATTCGTAACCTTTATCTGCAATCGCATGAAAAGCAGCCATCAAAGAAATGAAATTCAATCTACGGATATTTTGTTTTTCTCTATCTCCAATTTCGGCTCCCGACTCTATTAATATGGTTCGAGTACCCCATTTTTGGATATTATCACCAAAAGCACGAGGTTCAAAGTCATCGCTATACTTTCCAATTCCGTTAGGAACATAGCGTTGCAAAACTTTGTTCATTAAACCAATCAAACGCATCGCATCACCTCGCTTTTCATTAATATCTTTTTCGTAATTAAATGGAGGTGCTAAAAAAGATAATGCTGCGGTATATGGATTATTTAAACCCGCCGAATAATATCTATTTTGGTCATGTAAATTGAATCCCCAATCGGCAGATAAAGAATCACGAACATGTTTCAGAATTTTAGATTCTGGAGCTTGAAGCCTCAAGGCATCTCTATTCAAATCAATTCCCATACTATTTCTTCTACGAAACGCATCGGCTCCGTCAGGATTTAGCATTGGAATAAAATGTAATGTAATTTTATCCTTGAAAGAATCAATTTCGTCTTTCAATTTTGGGTTTTGTAAAGCATTGAAAATGTCAAAAATAGCAGCTGTTGCCGTAGGCTCATCGCCATGCATCTGTGACCATAAAAACACTGAAACAGGCCCATTCCCCCAACTAACTAAATGGATAGAACGACCTTCTACAGATACGCCTACTTGTTTTTGTTTGAAAGTATTGGGTAAATTTTCGAGTTTTTCGAGAACATCTTTATGTTTGAAGCGTCGATTCTTGACATTAGAATCTTTTACTTCATTATAAATATTTTCATAAACCTCGTAAGTAGGCTCGTACTGAGCAAAAGTAGTAAATGAAAATGTGCTGAAAATAATGAAGAAAAGTGTTTGTAGATTCATTTTTGAAATTTGCATAACAATAATTTAACGGGTTGGAGATTTTTTTAATTCTAATGGCCCAATCACCTGATTGTCCCAATAGCCAATGTGCTTCCATTTTTGTGTAAAATACTCTTTATTAATGGTTTTTTCGTTCTTATGAGCCAAAAGATCATCAAAAATCTCCCAAAAAACATGATGATCCACTTCGTCAATCTCACCAATACGAATGGCTTTTTTTGCTGTCATATTTCTATTCCCAAAGTCCAGTTCACTATCGAGTGCATAACATTCATTATGTCCTGCCGAAATAGAATTTTTTTCAAAAGAACAAGGGTATAAATGATACCACCACGACTGTAGTTGTGGAGTAGTATTGGCTAATAATTCTGAAAATTCGGATTGAACAACATCGTCATGTTCTGCCGAAATGGTAACCAATTTTACTTGTTTTGGGATTTTTTGGTAAGTATTTAATCGTCCTCCTTTCAAAGGTCCCGAGCCTGGAGCACAGAGAAGTGCGACTTTTGGAAAAGGAATTTTTAACCTTTTGAAATTCACTGACAAATTACTGATAATAACTCCTCCGTAAGAATGTCCTACATAAGAAATACCTTCATCGAATTTGATATGTGAAAATTCAGATTCTAATTTTTTTAAGGCGGATTGGATACCCTTAGCTGCCATTTTAGGAAATCGTTTCGGAGAAGGATATACTAAGTTGGTCTGATACCGAGGAAAAATAACAATATTTCCCTGCTTAACAATATGTTTTATCCATGCACCATAAATCATCGGTTCGTAAGCACCGTACCCATGCATAAATACAACAATGTCAAAAAACTCATCTTTCCCTTGATGTTCAGGAAGAAACATCCAATAGCCTTCTTTGGCATCGGAATTTTCTTCCACCTGTTGGATGGAATGATGACTATAGAAATACTCTACATTAGATTGGGATTGAATATAGTTTGTGATAAATAAAAATAGAAAAAATAATAAGATTCTTAAGCTCATGATTGGTTAACAAGTTATAAAGTAATTGGCGATTCGTTCTACAAAAATATTTTAATAAAACGGAATTGCATAAGTTTCATATTATTAAAATGAATTTTATAACTTTCTGTTATCTAAAATGGCACTTTTTTATGAAAATAGATTGATTTTAGGGGATGGTTTTTTATCTTCAGTACAAAAACACACTAACTGTATGAATCAATTAACAAGCACTTTAATCTTACTATTATTAGCTCTAATTAGTAATGCTCAACAAGGTTGGGAAATCTCATCTCCCAAAGTTGACCAATTTACAGGCGTTGTAGTCGCGAATGGCAGACTGGGAATATTACCAACAGATAAACCTTTCCAAACCAAATCCATTATTCTAAATAATGTTTATGAAAAAGAAAGTGAAAGAGGTGTTAGTCGAATTGTTTCGGGAATGAATTTTACTAATTTAGATTTAAAAATTGATGGGGTTTTAATTACTGATAATAATATAAAAGATTGGCAGCAAACATTGAATATGAAGAAAGCTGCTTTTACAACTACTTTCACATTCGAAGATAAAGCCAAGGTAACTTACACAACCTATGCTTTGAGAAATGTTCAATACTCTGGTTATACAAATATAGAAATTGAGCCTCTGCAAGATATCGCCATTGAAGTGACGGGAAAAATTACAACACCCAACGAATTTCAAAAGCCCAAACACACTTATGAAGTTCTTAAAGATTTAGAAACAACAATGCCTATTCTTCAATCTGTAGGCAAAACGGCTCTAGGAAAACATATTGTAGCCAGTTCGGCTACCTTTGTATGGCATCATATCAACTCAACGAGAGAACACCAACGGCCAACAGTGAAACACAACTTTTCGGACTTCGAAAATACATTAACTTTCCAAGAAAAACTTATAAAAGGGAAGTCTTATAAATTTGCGTGGACAGGAGCCGAATGCACTACTAAAAACTTTGATGACCCCAAAACAGAATCAGAACGATTTGTTATTTTTAATCTTTTGACACCAGTAGAAACTGTCATTTCAAACCATGAAAAAGCATGGGCTAAACTTTGGGAAGGAGATATAATTATAGAAGGAGATTTACAAGCACAATTAGATACTCGTTTGGCTTTGTATCATTTATATGCTTTTTCTCGTGGAGATTCAGATTTGAGTATAGCACCGATGGGACTTTCTTCTCAGAATTATAATGGTCATATCTTTTGGGACACTGAATTGTGGATGTTCCCGCCTATGCTATTATTGAACCAAGATATTGCGAGGTCTTATGTCAATTATCGTTCTGATAGAATTGAAAAAGCAAAGCAAAAGGCTATCAATTATGGATTTCGAGGAGCTATGTTTCCTTGGGAAAGTGACGATACAGGAGAAGAAGCAACTCCTTCATGGGCTTTGACGGGTACTTTTGAACATCATATTACTGCTGATGTTGCGATTGCTTTTTGGAATTATTATCGAGTATCGAAAAACAAACCTTGGTTGCTAGAAAAGGGATATCCGATGCTCAAAGAAATAGCGGATTATTTGGTGAGTCGAGCTACAAAAAATAATGACGGTTCATACAGTATTTTGAATGTTGTTGGTGCCAATGAATTTGCACCTAATGTAGATGATAATGCATTTACAAATGGTTCCGCTATTGAAGCTTTGCGATATGCTATTGACTGTGCTAATGAATTGAATATGATACCCGATTCAAGATGGCAAGAAGTAGCGGATAATATCCGTATTTTGAAAATGGAAGACGGAACAACGAAAGAACATAAAGACTATAATGGAGAAATCATTAAACAAGCCGATGTGAATTTGTTGTCTTATCCTCTAAATATCATAACAGATATTGATGATATTAAAAGAGATTTAAAATATTATGAACCGAAAATTTCTCCAATTGGACCTGCGATGGGGCTATCTATTTTTGCGATTTTGTATGCACAATTAGGCAATGCAGATGAAGCACATCGTTTATTTAAAAAATGCTACGAACCTAACAAAAGACCTCCTTTTGGAGCTTTGGCGGAAGCTGCTAATAGCAATAACCCATATTTCGCAACAGGGGCAGGAGGGATGTTGCAGGTTATCTTATTTGGTTTTGGAGGTTTGGATATTACAACACAGGGAGTCGTTCAGAAGAATCCTATTCTACCCAAAACATGGAAATCTTTAACTATTACGGGCGTGGGAAAAGATAAGAAAACCTTTACGGTAAATTAATTAAAATCATCAGGATAAACCAATACATCAATATCATCATCAAGATTTGCATATTGAAGAGCTGTATTGAGTTGAATGAGATATTTCCGTTCTTTATTGGATTTCATTATCAAAATAATCCCTGGTTTTTTATTCGTTTGCAGGCCATACCAAATGGCTTGCCCAACGGCGTGTTTCCATTTGGGAGCAAACTTGACTTCATAAGCATGTGTATCTGTTAGAATATCTACTCTGCCACTGGGTACGGCAGCTTCTCTTTTTCCACCGATTAAGTGGCTCATATAGTCAGCATAATCCTTTTCTTTCATGTTTTGCTGGGCATGAATGGAAAAGCAGAAAAAGCTGATGGCAAAAAACATTAATACTTTGACTGATGATGGATGCATATTTTCTCGTTTTTGCCCCCATCGATGTTTATTCGACAGGGGAAATTTGTTTTTATGTATTGAAATACGATAAATATGCCAATGTGTTTTGCGTATGCAATATGTGGGCGATTTTAATATGCTATATCTGTATTGGGTAG
>CALAJP010000231.1 GCA_937922815.1 uncultured Saprospiraceae bacterium | reverse complement strand
GTAGTTATTGACCCTATTATTAAACCCGTTATTAATTACGAAGATGTAGTTACAACTACAGGAATAGATAATATTTTGACTCCAAAAGAATCTATTAATGCCAAAAGTATTGTTAACCTAACATTCGAACCTGCCATAAATATTACTTGTTTGTCAGAAGATTGTTTAGAAGCAAGTGTTCGGATTAAAGAAACTACTGATTTTGTAGCGACTTTGGTTGACACTAATTTTTGTACTGCCGTTGATTCATTCCAATTTAAAAATATTGATGATGAACTAATTTATATTCCTAATATCATTAAATACGATTCTAAAAACAGTCGTTTATTTGCACAAGCAGACGTTCCTGTAGAACATGTAAGTTTTGAAGTTTATGACCGCTGGGGAGGATTGATAAATGTTACTCAAAATATCAATATCAATAACTATTCAGAAGGATGGGATGTAACTACTGTGGATGGAAAAAGACTTCCTACGGGAGTTTATATGTACCGTTGTACTGCGTACTTTTTTACAGGTCAGACAAAAGAAATTTTTGGAGAATTTGTTATTGTCAATTAAAATGAAATCTTTGTAACAAATTTCAAAAAATAAATTTTCTTTATACATGATACCTAATCGAAAATTATTGGCTCGTGCAGCACACAAATGTGAATTTTGCCAAAACGAAAATGATTTGAATGCCTATCAAGTTCCCGATGCTCCAGATTCAGATATAGATGATGCAAGTGTAGTAGTTTGTAAAACTTGTTTCAATCAAATCACAGAAATAGAGGCATTAGACCCTAATCATTGGCGGTGTCTCAATGAAAGTATGTGGAGTACGACCCCTGTTGTTCAAGGTTTAGCGTGGCAGTTATTATACAAAATGCGAGGAGAAGGCTGGACGCAAGATTTACTCGACATATTTTACCTAGATGAACATACAGAAGAATGGGCTAAAAAAGTCATAGATTCTGAAAACAAAGTTATCCATAAAGATGCAAACGGCAATATTCTTTCTGCTGGGGATACGGTAACTCTAATCAAAGACCTAAAAGTAAAAGGAGCTAGCTTTACCGCTAAAAGAGGTACGGCAGTGCGACGAATTTCATTAGTTGCCGATAATCCGAACCACATCGAAGGAAAAGTAGAAAGTCAACATATTGTTATCTTAACACAATACGTAAAAAAGCAATAATCTTAAAAATTATACTATTTCGGCATCAATCATTTGTTGAAACATCTCGTTAGCGGCAACTTCTAATGGTCTGAATTGAATGTTCATTTCCTTAACTAATTTAGAGTGGTCGGCTTTCCAAGGGTGACCAATATTATTTTCAACTTCTTTGCGAGTCATTCCTACAAAAGGAGCCAATAGTTTGACTAAAAACTTAGGCAATAGACGTTTGGGCAAAGGGTATTTGTCCCCATATTTGGGTGTTAATATTTTTGATATTTCCAGAATACTAGCATCTTTAGCAGAAGAAAGGTATCGCCCTTTAGCTGAAGGGTTAAAACCTGCCCAATAATGAATATCCGCAACATCACGAACATCAATCATTCCGATATTCAATGCTGGTGCTCCAAAACGTAAAGTTCCGTCCGCCATTTGTTTAAAAATATCAAAACTCGCCGAAGTAGCATTATTATTTAATGAAGGTCCTATCACCAAACTAGGGTTAACCGTTACCAAATCCCACTGATTTTGAGATTTCGCAATTTTCCAAGCCTCTTTTTCTGCCATTACCTTTGAATAAGAATAGGCTTGATGATTTATGGAAGAAGATTCATTCCAATCTTCTTCCGTAAAAACATTATTTTTTGTAGTATTTAAATCTATTGCATCTCCGTAGATAGCTGCGACACTACTGGTCACCACTACCCTCTTTACTGAAGAATTTTTATTAGCTGCCGATAATACATTTGCAGTACCCTCTAATGCGGGTTCTACCAATTGTTTTAAATTATCTTTGACATCTAACAAAAAGGGAGAAGCGGTGTGGTATATCAGATGACAACCGTTAGCTGCTTCGTCAAAAGAACCTTTTTTTAATAAATCAGCTTCAAAAAAAGTAATTTTTCCTGTAGAATGCTTCGCCAATTGAACAAGATGTTCTCTTTTTTTCTCATTCTTCAAGTTTCGAACGGTAGCATGAACATCATGCCCCTTTTCTAATAGTTTTTTAATGACCCAACCTGCAACGTAGCCTGTTGCCCCCGTAACTAATACTTTTTTAAAACTATCCTGATTATTCATATGATTATCTAGTTATTGCATTAGCAAGATAGATAATTTTAATCAAAAAAAGTTAAGCTTATTATCAGACTATATGGATTAAAAGATTCTTTCTACTTCAGTCTTCGTCAAGTACTCATCTTAATACCTATAGATATTAGATTCCGTGTTTTTCATGATTGAAATAAAAACGTCTGTTTTTCCTCTCATACAATCCAATTCATAATCATATCTATTTTACAAACTTGGTATTATATCTCTAAGTTTCCACGAGTTGATAAACTTATTATACTTATCTTCTAGCGTTTTACTCTTTTTATCGTAATGAAAGTTCGCTTGAATGAACTTATTTCCCGTATTGGATTTCAATACAATAAATTTGTAAGTATCTTTTTCACTGATATAATTAGTGCTTGATAATCCATTTGCATCGCCTACAAACAAAACAATATGATCTTCATCTGAATGAACCAAATTCACAGACTGAGCTCTTGTTTCCTTTAATTTGAAATGTTTTTTATTAGTCCAACCTAGTTCATCGGTACGATTTGGGATGTACTGAATTTTATTATTAAGGTCTCCTCCAGTAGATGTACTTGGGTCAAAATAACGAACTACAAAACCGTCATTATTAACGGGTTTTACTTCAAAGTAATAAGATGGTTTTGCATGTATTTTTTTAGACCAATTACTGGGTATATTATTGACTACAAACTCTCTAGTCAATTCTCCATCAAGCCCATAAACTTCGGTACTAATCTGAGCTATTCTGTCATCATAAAAGACAAACATACAGTGAGAACCATTTAGCTTAACAAACAGATTTTTTGAAGAAACTGGCTTTACCAAACGCTTTTTTAATAAGCTATTTTTTTGAAGATCAAATATTTCAACCTCATAACTCATTTTCTTTCCATCAATCTTTTTAATAGCCGAAGTTACCGCAAACCCAATGGGTTTTTTCCCATCATATATCGTTTCTGAAAGAGATTGGTCATCATTCTTCGGAGATAAATTTGCGTTAATTACTGTTTGGTTGATAAGAACAAAAATACATACAAGTAAAATTGTCCAAAGTTTTTGTTTTCTGATTTTCATAAGGGTGTAAGTTTAAAAAATAGAAAAATATTGTATACTTCAAAACCCTATATATTTTAGGAATAGGAATTTTAAAGATAAATACTAAAGAATAGGTTACTCAAAACCTACTTTTAAATACATATCGATTTAACGGGGAATCTATTTTTACGAATTACTATTACAATAAAATAGTAAACACTCTCTATATTGATTAACTTTTGGAAAATGGAGATTCAAATAATGAACTGGTAGTAAAGATACAAAAAAAATATTTCAATGTAAGGTGTACAAAAAAAAATAACATAAAACAAAAAAGCCGCTTCAATAAATTGAAGCGACTTTTTTTGTGATTTCGCTGGGGTTCGAACCCAGGACCCTTTGATTAAAAGTCAAATGCTCTACCAGCTGAGCTACGAAATCGTTTTAATTTGTCGTTATTTTCTTAACGCGATGCAAATATACAACCATCACTCTCAAAAAACCAAACTTATTTAAAAAAAAATATAACATTTATTTCTACTCAAATCGCAACCTACGATAAACAAAGCACTTACGTTTAAAAAAAAAATTCACCGCAATCTTGGAGCCCAATACGTTCCCAAAGAACAGATTAATTTATAATAATTTTGATTCAAACTCGAAAAATAAAATCAAAAATACTATTCGCCTATATTTGCCAAAAAAAATATCGCAAAAAAGACAAAAACAAAATTAAGTTTAGTAACTTAATCCCGAAATCTTAATACTTTAAAAATATGAACACAAACAACAAAAATGCTTATTGGAAAGAAAACTTATTTTATTTAAGTATTCTACTTTCTATTTGGTTTGTTGTTTCTTTTGGTTTTGGAATTATATTAAGAGACTTTTTCGACCAATTTAGAATGGGCGGTTTCAAACTTGGATTTTGGTTTGCCCAACAAGGTTCAATTTATGTTTTTGTTATTCTCATCTTCGTTTACGTATATCTGATGAATAAATTAGATAAAAAATACGGATTCGACGAATAAACTCCTCTTTACTTCTTCTCTAAAAGCTAAAACAATCATCAATGAGCGTACAATTATGGACATGGATAATGGTCGGCATTACATTTTCAATCTATTTTGGAATTGCGATTTGGGCAAGGGCAGGATCCACTAAAGATTTTTATGTTGCGGGAGGTGGCGTGTCTCCATTGGCTAATGGAATGGCTACTGCTGCCGACTGGATGAGTGCAGCTTCTTTTATTTCGATGGCTGGAATTATTTCATTTAGTGGATATGATGGGTCGGTTTACCTAATGGGTTGGACAGGAGGTTATGTTTTATTAGCACTTCTTCTTGCTCCGTACCTCAGAAAGTTTGGCAAATTTACCGTTCCTGATTTCATAGGCGATAGATATTATTCCAATACCGCCCGAACAGTAGCCGTTATTTGTGCCTTGATTGTTTCATTTACTTATGTGGCGGGTCAGATGAGAGGAGTCGGAATTGTATTTTCTCAATTTTTGCAAGTTGACATTACACTAGGTGTCGTCATAGGAATGGCAGTGGTATTGATTTTTGCATTTTTGGGAGGCATGAAAGGAATTACTTATACACAAGTAGCTCAATATTGTGTTCTGATTTTTGCTTTTATGGTGCCTGCTATTTTTATTTCTATTCAAATGACAGGAAATATAATCCCCCAAATTGGAATGGGAGGAACGGTTAGCGATGGTACTTATCTACTCGATAAATTAGATACCTTACATACACAATTGGGTTTTAAAGAATACACACAAGGAAGTAAATCAACATGGGATGTTTTTGCTATTACTTTGGCACTTATGGTAGGAACAGCAGGACTTCCTCATGTAATTGTTCGTTTTTTTACGGTTCCTAAAGTAAAAGATGCTAGAAAATCAGCGGGAATTGCCTTATTATTAATTGCGATTCTGTACACAACAGCTCCTGCGGTTTCTGTATTTGCTCGAACCAATTTGATTGAAACGGTTTCTGAAAAACCATACAGCGAAATGCCTCAATGGTTCAAAAACTGGGAAAATACGGGTTTGATTGCATGGAATGATAAAAATAATGATGGAAAAATACAATATCTAAATGGTGCAGCTTTGGAGGGTAAAAAACCTATTTTTGATAATCAAAGAGGTAAATTCGACGAAAGAACGATTCAAAACCCTAATCTTTCTACCCAAAATGAACTCTATGTGGATAGAGATATTATGGTATTGGCAAATCCTGAAATTGCGAATCTTCCCAACTGGGTTATTGCTTTAGTGGCTGCGGGTGGTTTAGCGGCTGCATTATCTACTGCTGCGGGCTTGCTTTTGGTTATTTCTACTTCTATTTCT
>CALAJP010000230.1 GCA_937922815.1 uncultured Saprospiraceae bacterium | reverse complement strand
TTTATTGACCCTAATTTAGTTCCCGAAACGCCACTTTCCAAATATACGATTGTTGATGTTCGTTGTAAGGACGAAAAAGGACGAGAATTTATCATAGAAATGCAGATGCTTTGGACAGAATCGTTCAAAAGTAGGGTCTTGTTTAATGCCTGTAAAAACTACGTCAAACAGTTACCCAAATCAGGAAAATATGACGAATTGAAACCTGTTTATTCGTTGTGTTTAATAAACGAAATTTTCCAACCCGAAGAAGAAAGTTATTTTCATAAATATAGCATTCAGCATCAAGAAAATACTGAACTGAAACTAGAAGGCTTGGAGTTTGTGTTTGTGGAATTAGAAAAATTCAAAGCTCAAAATATCCAAGATAAGCGGATGATGGTATTATGGCTTCGTTTTTTGACAGAAATAGATGAAAATACCAAAAACATATCTCCTGAATTGCTCAAATTACAAGAAATCAAAAAAGCTGCTGAGTTAGTTGAAAATGCGGCTTTTTCAGATGAAGAAAGAAGAGCCTACGACAAGTATTGGGATACCGTTCGTGTAGAAAAGACTTTGATTGATGATGCTTTTGATAGGGGAATTGAGAAAGGTGCGAAAAGAGAAAAGGAAAAAGCTGCTTGTAAAATGAAAAAAAGAAATATGGACATTGCACTTATTTCAGAAGTGACAGGACTAAGCATAGCAGAAATAGAACAACTGAACTGTTAAATTGATGAGCAAACATCGTTTTATCTCCGTACACGTAGCTATCCGTACGGAGTTCACCAAAATCTTGTATAGAAATAGGATATTTCTGAATCATTTCTTGCTTTTCTTGTTTTCCAAAGATACAAAGTATTTGGGAATGGAATTTAGCCTTTAAAAAATCATTTTTGTAGAACCCAAAAATCTTGTTCAATTCCCCAGCTTTTCTCCTTTCCAACCTTATGCTCTTTTATAACAAAACCTGTTTTTCAAATATTTCTTTTAGTCTATTAGGGTGATGATAAGAACTAAATATACTAGAACCTTCCTTACCTCCTTTATGTACTGTAATTTTTTCTTCTTGTAAAAATTCTTTTCTTTGAGAAGTAGGAAGTTGATTTGCAAATGAAGTCCCCATAGATGTGATTAACAGAAGTCCTTTTGTATCTAATATCCGATAAAGTTCTTTGATCCAATCAATTATATTATTTTCTTCTAAGTGAGTAATAATAGATATTGCATATATATAATTTACATGATTATCATCGATTTGAAGAGGAGGATTTAAATCATTAATAAAAAATCGACACTTGGAATATTTGCTTTATTCCAATTCACATAATCCTGATTATAATCACTTGCAATTAATTTTGCCTCATTAGATGAAAATTCTTCTATTAAAACAGATTCAACATGCCTAATGATTCTAGCGGGACCACAACCCCATTCAAAAAGTGTGAACTTGCCTTCTAATTGTTGAAATTTATGAAAGAAATCCAGAATATATTTTGCAGTATCCCTACCTCCTTCGTAATATTTAAAATAATCTAATTTAAAAGTTTCATAGATATGCCAATCAGGAGGAAGAGGCACATCATGATATATTTTTTTAAATTTATTCTTATGACTCTTATTCTTTAACACATGAATATAAAATCTTATTTTTTTCAAACAAGTTTAAAATATTCAATTGAATTAGCACCGATTTGATCAGTCTTTTCATTTTATTCACTAATGTATTCCCAGTCAGAAATTTCATTAAATTTAGATAACCCTTCAAAATAGGAAGGATGCTTTAGCACTGAATCTAAAGTTACTTCAGGTATAACATTTTCAAGCAAATCATTCCTTAAAAATATAAAGTTAAATCCTAGTTCATTTGCTCCTATCAACCTATATCCCTTTTTCTTTGCTAGTTTTTCCATTGCTACAGGAGATGCACCATGATAAACAGGATGTTTTCCTGGATATGAATAATCAGGATTATAAGGCACTATAATGTCATTCTTTCCAAATTCTATATGAGTTTCAATTACAACAACCTGAGGTTTAACAATACTAATAGCCTTCCAAATCCAATAGTCGTTTCCATCAATATCAATAGACAATAGTCCTATTTCTCCTTTTAATTCATTTTTTTCAATTAATTGATTGATATTTTCAATAGTAACTTTAGCACACTCAAACTTTGGTTTATACTGCCATGGATTGGGGTATTTTGAATAAAAATACTTACCTCTCTCTATTGATGTTTGGTTACCGTCAATAAAAAGACCTCTCCATCCGAAATGAAAAAAAAGATTTGCACAATTACTATTTACCCCATCGTCAGCACCTATCTCTATAAAAGTTTTATTTTTCATTCCTAATAAAGAAAAAATAAAGAGCAGTATTCCATCTTCTTCAAATTGACTGAAAACAGAAAATCCAACATCTTCTACTGAAGGTAAGTTTTTATTGTTTTTCAAGAGGCTCTGGTACCCTAAGAACATTTTTCTTTGTTGAATCTGCACTTCTGGCGATAAGTGTTTGCGGTATTTAAACACAAGCAAATATTTCTTAAGAAATAATTTAATTTTTTTAATCATGTATTGTTTATTTTCCAAAGCTATAACCCAAGCTAATATTAAAGTTATCATGCAATCTTGAATAAGATAACCAAGGCACATGATTCATGGTTTTCTTTATTCTTAAATCATACGAGGATTTAAGGCTAATAGGAATTTTTTTAAGATTAATCTGTATTCCTATTGGAATATACCAATTATAAAGATAATTTTTTTTGTCAATAACTTCACCATTAAAATATATTATTTCTGTGTAGTTCTCTGAATAGCTAACATATCTCCATAGATAATAATTATGTAATTGAAACCTTGCATATATTCCTGTAAAAAAATGTGCCTCAAACCAATTGGGAATTTCAATTGGACTGTACCCTAATTGTAGTTTAGGAGAAATTAACCACGTATTGTTCTCTCCCCCTCTTACCAAAAAACCTTCTGCTACAACAAATCCTCTGGCAGCGTCATCGAGGTCTTCAAAATTGTGATTAGAATAGTATTCCGTTTTAGTTTTTTTTAAAAATGCATATTCCGTATTAACCCCCAAATAAATAGAAAATTTATCTTTAATTCTAAATTCTCTTCCTAATTCAATACCTAAAACATTTCTTTCATTAAAAAATAAATCTTTTGACTGGTTTTTCGTTATAAAAGCAGAAAATTGAGCGTGGTTCTGGTGACTAAATAAAAATAATATAAATATTACTACACAGTTTCTCATTTAATTTAGTGTTTGAATAGTTATCCTACATAAGAAGTATTCTTTTTGTTTTCTTAAGATATTCAACTTAGATTTTAAGTTTAAATTTTTCTATAGGGGAAAGCTATTTATTTGTACAAAATTTTAAGTAAAAGAAGGTTTTAACAAACATCTTTGCACATAGCTTGACGTGGAATATTCTACAAACGTTTTCTGATCTTTAATATTATTTCAAATTTATTGATTTTTTTAATAAAATGCTTTCGATTTTAAAAGACTTACTCTATTAAATTAACTTTTACTCATTATTCCAAAACATAAAAGTTTCAGCACTTTTATTTAAAAAATAGTATTTTTAGGGGTTAGTATTTGCTAAATCGTAAAATGTATAAGTTTATGAGTGAGAAGAAACCAAAAATTTCCATCCCTGACAGCCTACGTTCAGTCGAAATGCAGACGCAAGAAAGCCCTTTACAGCTTGCTCATAAAAAAGGTGAAATCACAATTGGCGTTCCTAACGAAATTGATAACACCGAAAAAAGAGTGGCTCTTGTTCCTGCTACAGTAGGCACATTAATTTCAATGGGTTTCAGGGTTGTCATTGAGACCGAAGCGGGTACAAAAGCGGCTTATCCTGATTATTATTATTCAGAAAATGGTGCTGATATTGCTTACAATAAAGAGCAAATTTATGCTTCGGATATTATTGTTAAAATTTCGCCCCTTACCAAACAAGAAGTTGCACTTATTCGTCCCGACACCATTATTATGGCTCCGCTTAGGATTCCGAATGTGGATGCCGAGTTACTAACATTACTGAAAAAGAAAAGAGTTATTGCCATTGCCACAGAATGGTTACAAGATTCTAACGGAAACTTTCCTATTGTTAATATTCATTCTGAATTGGCGGGCTCTAGTGCCATTTCAATTGGTACCGAACTATTAAGTAAATCGAAAGGAGTGCACCTTGGCGGCATTACAGGTGTTCCTCCTGCAAAAGTAGTTATTATTGGAGCAGGTGTTGTTGCTTCTACTGCTGCCAGAATCGCAATAGGTTATGGAGCAGAAGTTCGAGTATTCGACAATGACATTAACAAATTAATGAAACTTCGCAATGAAGTTGGACACTCCATTAGTACCTCTACGCTCAATCCTTTTCAATTAGAAAAAGAAGTAACTACGGCTGAGTTAGTCATTGGTGCTATTCATTCAAAAAATAGACGTACTCCTGTGGTTATTTCAGAAGAAATTGTTTCTAAAATGAAACCAGGTTCTATAATCATTGATTTAAGTATTGATCAAGGAGGGTGTTTTGCTACATCAAGGATGACGACTCATGATAAGCCAACGTATATAGAACATGATGTTATTCATTATTGTGTGCCTAATATTTCGGCTAAAGTACCAAGAACGGCATCTATTGCATTTTCCAATATAATGGCATTTATATTAACCAAAGCTTCTGAATATGGTGGTTTTGAGCAGTTAATACACTACGACAAAGGGTTTTCTAATGGAGTATATATCTATAAAACCTGCTTAACGAATGATTATTTAGGAGAAAAATTTGGGATAAAATCAACCAATTTAGACATGTTACTGAGTTCCCAACTTTGGTAAATATTACAATTCTATTGTTCCTTCGAAAACGGGAGTTGCTGGCCCACAAAGCCATACATTAGTAAATTTTCCATCATTTTTATCACAAAGAACTTTCAGTTTTCCACCTTTTGTATCCACATTGATAGCTACTTCTCCATCCTCTAAATGTTCTAATGCATAAGACATTACAGAAGCAGTAACCCCTGTTCCACAGCTCAAGGTTTCATCTTCTACGCCTCTTTCGTAAGTGGCAACATTTAAAACTTCATTCTGAAATTGAATAAAATTAACGTTAATTCCCTCTTTTTTGAACGTTTCACTATTTCTAATAGCATAGCCTGATTTGTAAACATCAAAGTTCTCAAAATCAGTTACTTTCTGAACATAATGTGGAGAACCTGTGTCTAAAACGTAGTCATTGCCATTTTTTTGGAAAGTATCAACATCAATCATTTGCAATTCCACCCAATTATGGTCTGTGATTTTTGCCTGATGAGGACCATCAATAGCTATAAATGAATATTCATCTTTGATAATTCCTACGGACATGGCAAAATGAACTAAACATCTTCCTCCATTACCACACATGGTACTTTGATTTCCATCGGCATTGAAGTAAACCATTTTGAAATCGTACCCTTCACAATTTTCTAATAGCATAAGACCATCCGCCCCGACTCCAAATCGTCTATCACATATTTGGGCAACCAATTTTTCATCTCGGTTTAGCTTCAAGTATTTCGTTTCACGCTGGTCAATAATAACAAAATCATTACCCGTACCTTGATATTTTTTAAAAGGAATTTTCATTATTTAGACAAGCTCATTTTTAAATAAAGAATCTACAAACCTTCCTTTATCAAAAATTTGCAATTGGTCAAGCCCCTCTCCCACTCCAAGATATTTGATAGGAATATTAAATTCATAAGAAATACCTATAGCAACACCACCTTTGGCCGTACCGTCTAATTTAGTCAAGGCTAATGAAGAAACATCTGTCGCAGAGGTAAATTGCTTACACTGTTCGATAGCATTCTGCCCTGTGGTTGCATCTAAAACCAACATTACCTCATCTGGACTACCCTCCAATCTTTTTCCCGCAGAACGTTTTATTTTAGACAACTCAGCCATCAAATGCTTCTTGGTATGTAATCGTCCAGCAGTATCAATAATGCAGTAATCGCAATTATTATCGATAGCATAATTAACGGTTTCATAAGCTACCGCAGCAGGATCGGTGTACATTCCTTTTGAGAAGAAGTGACAACCTACACGTTCAGACCAGATTTTCAATTGATCAACAGCAGCAGCTCTAAAGGTATCACCAGCACCAATAACTACTTTATGTCCTTTCTGTGTTAATTTATTGGCTAATTTACCAATGGTAGTGGTTTTCCCAACTCCATTGACACCAACAACTAACAGCACATAAGGTTTTCTATGTCCTTCGGGAATACCGAAGTCTTGAACTTCCTCTTTATTAGTAATTGATAATAATTTATGAATTTCCGAACGAATTAATTCATTTAATTCTGCTGTTGAAACATATTTATCTTCAGCTACTCTTTTCTCGATATTTTCAATAATCTTTACGGTAGTTTTCAATCCTACATCAGAACTTATCAAGGCTTCTTCCAACTGGTCGAGTACTTCGTCATCGACAGTAGATTTTCCTGCAACAGCTTTTGTTATTTTAGAAAAAAAGCTGCTCTTTGTTTTCTCTAGCCCTGTATCTAATTCTTGATTTTCTTTGCTTGAGAATAATTTTTTAAAAAAGCCCATAAAGTATGTGTTCGTAAATATTAGTTATTGAGAGTAGCGAAAATACGAAAAAGGCTTCCTCTTTGTATAAAAAGAAAAAGCCTTTTTTTTATAAATCTTTAAATAACAAGAATATTGTTATTTTTTCAAGAATTCATTCACTTTTTCTTTGTGGATGATTACTTTCTTGTACGTATATCTTCCTGTTTCAGGGTTTTTAATGCTTTTAATCACTTTTACATGATCTTTACCAGAACCAGCGTTAGCTGCTCTTTGTGCTACCCTTGCGTTTTTGGAAACTTTAGCCATGATATTAGAATTTTAATATTAAGTCTTTGGAATTATTTTATTTCTCTATGAACAGTTACTTTCTTCATGATAGGGTTAAATTTCTTCAACTCTAATCTATCAGGAGTATTTTTTCTGTTTTTTTGAGTTACATATCTGCTAGTGCCTGGTAAGCCACTAGTTTTATGTTCTGTGCATTCAAGAATAACTTGGATTCTGTTGCCCTTACTTTTCTTAGCCATCTTAACTTAGATTTTTAATTTATTATTTCAATTCGAATCCAAGATCCATACCTTTAGCTTCACAAGCCTTAAGGTAATCGTAGATTCCCAACTTATTAATGTTTCTTAATGCTGAAGTACTGATCTTCAACGTCACCCACTGGTCCGTTTCTGGAATAAAGAAACGCTTTTTGATTAAGTTAGGTAAAAACCTTCTTTTCGTCTTCCTATTTGAGTGCGAAACATTATTTCCTGTGATAGGTCTCTTACCTGTTAATTGACATATTCTTGCCATGATGCTTTTTTGTTTTTTATTATCAAGTCTATAATAAAATAGTAGTGACTCCGAAAGGATTCGAACCTTTAACCTTCTGATTCGTAGTCAGATGCTCTATCCAGTTGAGCTACGGGGCCATCAATCTTTTTTCGAGGTGCAAATATAGTATATTTCCTCAAAATATTCACACTTATAGATGTTTTTCTTATTAATTTTTATTAATTCATAAAAAACAAATAGGAAAACTCCAATTAATATGATTGGTTGAATAATATGCAATAGTGTAGAAACTAGACTTTTGCAATATATTCAATTCATACAAACAATAGTTCGGTAAGAAATAAAAAAAAAGAGGAAACATGTATTTTTAGAAATGCAACTTAATAAAAACCATGTTTCCAAGCCGAGCGAGGCTCTAGTGGAGAAAGTACTAAATAAAATTGAAGGAATCAAAAAACCACGTAAATATTTTATGCTTTCAATATTTTCCTTGTTTTTATCGCTTCGTGGTCGCTATACTTTTAAGGGTTTAGAGCGTTATAGTTC
>CALAJP010000229.1 GCA_937922815.1 uncultured Saprospiraceae bacterium | reverse complement strand
TAATTTTTCTAACAAATCATAATTTCCTGACAAACGAATCAAATTATACAAACTCTTGGCATTGTTCAAGGCTCGTGTAATCTCTAACATTTGCTTTCTGTCTTTTATCTGAGAAATTTGTTGAGAGAATTTTTCTGCATTTTTAGTGTCAAAATGAAACAGCACATCTTTGATAGTTTCTATTTGTTCTTCAATTTCTTCGGCAGATAAAAACAAATCGGAATACATTTCCATTTCATCACCCAATTCGGACTGTAACTCATTAAAATAGGCCTGATTGGTTTTATCAAATTCTCCCTGTATATCAGCAAAATCGACAACATAGCCATACTTATGATTTCTATAAGTTCTGTTTACACGAGTTAAGGCTTGTAATAAATTGTGTGATTTTATGACGCGGCCAATATATAGCTTCTTCAATCGCTTAGCATCAAAACCAGTGAGAAGCATATTGTACACAAAAATAATGTCAATTTTTCCGCTTTTAAAATCGTCTACCCAATCTTTACGGTCTTGTTTAGAACCAATATCGTGTAGAATTACTGCCGCCTTTTTGGCTTTAATGGCTTCTTTCTTTTTATCGCCATAACTTTCCCTTGGTTCGGCAGCCATAGATTGTTGCTGAAACTCAGATTTTATATTTTGATCTGCGTACTTCTCACAAAAGATATTGTACATCTCCTTAGCTTGTTCTGAAGAGTCGCAAATAACCATTGCGCCAATACTATTGTCATTCATTGCTACTCTTCCTTTTTCAAAGTCGGTGATAATATAATCTAGCATAGGTTCAACAAACTTATGATGCGAATACACCACTTTTTTTTCGGCATTACCTTTAAGGATTTCAATTTCTTCTAATGCCTTTTTAAGCGTTAACTTATAACTGGTTTCAATTTCTTCACGAATCAAACGCAAAGTATAGCCATCTGCAATAGAGCGGTTATAGTAGTATTTATGAATATAATCGCCAAACAATAACTTTGAGTTGACATCATCTCCCAATAGCGGGGTACCTGTTAATCCTATTTTTACTGAATTGGGGTCAGACTCTCTTAAGTTCGCTAAAAAACTCCCTTTAGGGTTATAACTTCGGTGTACTTCATCTAAAAAATAAATCCTTTGCAAATTAAGATTGTAATCTGTGTTTCGAACTACATCAGGGTCATCTTTAAATTTTTGAATGTTGACAACCGTAATTTCTGCTTTTCCAGAATTGTTTTCAATGGCTTGGGTAGATTTAATGGTACGTGCAAATTCATCTCTAGAATTTACATTATGCACTATTAAACCTCTACTTCTAAATTCCTTTCCTGCTTGCACCAACAAATCCAAGCGATCAACAATAAAATAAAATTTTGGAACAATGCCTTTATTTTGGTAATAGTCTGTTAAGTGCTTGACATTAAAATAAGTTAGAGCAGTTTTGCCACTTCCTTGCGTATGCCAAATTATACCTTTGTTTATGCCTTCCTCTAGTTTGTTTTCGATTGCTTTTGTAGCGAATATTTGGGGATAACGCATAACGTGTTTTTGCAAACCACTAGTTTCATTTACATAAGCAATGGCATATTGCAAAATAAAAGAGAAACGCTCTTTACTAAACAAAGACGTACAAATTCGGTTAGTTGGTGTGTTTGAATTTTTATTGGTAAGAAACTCTGCGCTATTTTTTATACCAACTAAATTATTGTCTTTTAAAACAATATTTTCAGTGGTATCGTCTTCTGGAGCCAAAATTTTACTCAAATCGAAGTCCTCTTCTTCTCTAAAATAGTTAAATACAGGCTTGTAATACGATGGTGAAGCATAAAAAGCGCCTTCAATTGGTAGTGGTGAGCCATCATCATATTCCATATTGTTTGAAAACACCATCAATTGCGTGATGTTGACAAATTTTCTGAATTTTTTATTTTGAAAACGTGTATTAATACGTTCTCTTTCCGCTAAAACCCCATCTTGATTGTTCGGTTTTTTTACCTCAATAAACGCCAATGGCATTCCGTTGATTAAAAGAATAATATCAGGTCTAAATTCGTCTTCATCCTTTTTGTAAGTTAATTCCGTAACAACATTAAATGTATTGTTTTCGAAATTTTCAAAATCAATTAGTTTAGCTCCCGATTTTTGGGTTAACCGCTCATAAAAAGCTTTGCCTAGATCTTCATTATCTAGCAATAAGGAGATGTCGTCTAACAAACGTTTTGCGTCATCCAACACAAGTTCTTTATTAATTTTGGTAATACTCTCCAAAAACACATTTGTAAAAATATTGGTATCACTATTCCAAACAGCATCTTTTAATGAAAGGTATTTGTAGCCTAAACGGATAAGGTGTAATATTGAAGGTATTTTTACTCTTGAATCTTCGTTGAATTTCATTTATGTTTGATTTGTCCTAATCTATATTTTGTAGCTACAGTAAATATATTGTTTTATATTAAAAATGGGGTAAAAAAAAACACCCAATTCTAATAGAATTGGGTGTAATATTGGGTGTCAAACTCACAACTAACTGATTGTCAGTTGACATTGCGGAGAAAGAGGGATTCGAACCCCCGGACCTGTTACAGTCAACAGTTTTCAAGACTGCCGCATTCGACCACTCTGCCATTTCTCCTGAGTGTCTCATCAAACTATTTGCTTGATTGCGGGTGCAAATATAT
>CALAJP010000228.1 GCA_937922815.1 uncultured Saprospiraceae bacterium | reverse complement strand
TAGCAATTTTGAAGCCGCAAGAACCAGCAGCAAAAACCAGCACAAAGGAAGAAACGTAACCCTTTCGCCACTTTTACCCTCCGATGATGAAAGAGCCACTTGTTGTGTATTTTTCCCGATTTTTATGATATAAAAAAACATCTCTTTTTTTAAACGGCCTTTTCGGCCTTAAAAGGCCGTTAAAATTAGGTACCTCGAAGTCTTTTTTCTTATATTCGAAGTACAGTGCTATGTTAATATATGCATTGGTATTTTGTTAATCAAAGTACCAATACATTAATCGAGGTTGCGTTGCATGCATGCGATAACTAGCGCTGCATTCGCATAGGTTGTATGCGGAAATGTAATTGGGTCTTACTTATTTGCGTACCTATACTTTTTCTTATCACGCAATTTATCGCGCACGAGGTTGCGTTGCATGCATGCGATACTAGGCGTAGCATTGCGTACCTATTTTTCTCTTATCACCCAACTTATCGCGCATTATTTATGAGAGTCAGGAGTAGCTCCGTGGGTAAATAGGATAGCACATTTCTAAAATTTCATAATATGTATTGCTAACTTAAGTTCGATTCCAGGGCAATGTTAAGGTAAAATAATGTAAGTAATATTAATAATGTAACAATTAATTAATCTGAGCCAACTCCTGACTCTTTTTTTATTTCATTTGTCAGATGCAAATAAACAAGCGGAAAAAATAATACTGTCATTTTTTTCACGAAGGCTGTCAGTATTGGCATGGTTTAAAACTTCTTCTCCAATGTCGATAATAGTTTCCTTTGCTGATATAATCATATAAGTGAAATTCCTTTCTGCGTCAATGACTCTTTGCTTGCTTTCACCGCCGTTTGGAAAGAATTGGTCTTTGCCGTTTTGGATGATAGTTTGTCCAGCACGAATTTCAGTTTTTAATAACAACATAATCCTCCACCTGTCTTCTGCAAACTTCTTTCTTTCATCATCGGTTCCTGTTGTATCTGTCCATGTAGCTTTTGGTAGATTTCTATGCTCGTGTTGCAGTTCCATTATTCTTCCTTTTTTTAATTCCAAGCACAATCTGAAGTCGTGGATGTTCCGATACATGTTGGTTGATGGATTCAAAATCAGTTACTGAATAGTTATTCTACTCAAAGTCTGGTTTATATTTTCTCCGTTATTTCACACTGTTCTATAATGTGACGTGTGTGTGCTGCTAGCATATCCTCCCCGTCAGCAATAAATTGCAGTTGCCTAATTATATTATTCATATAGCATTTTACACTGTATATGCTTAGTAAAAATTGTTTAGTTTTTCGAATGACAAGTGTTTTCCGAATTCCTGTTTTAAATTGTTTAGTTGCTTCTCGTATCAATTTTTTACCATCCTCAACTTCCAGTTTTAAAACGCATAAAAACCCCCATCTATTTTCAGCAATTTTTTGCCTGTTTTGTGATGATATTGGCCCTCCATAAGTATAATCCCGTAGTAAGACTACATGTGTAGAGTTTTCAGCCTTTTTAATGTTTTTGATTCTTTGGTTCACTAAATTAATAAATGTAGTTATGTTTGGATAATATGGACTCATTTTTATGACTTCTCAATATGCAATCTAATTGTTAACTATTGACAAATACAAAATTTTGTTTCCTTTTATAATATTTTTTTATTTTAATCAAAAGAAAAATACAAATGATGGTGATTAGGTCCATCAGGTAAATCTGGAAGACGACATGTATCAATGATTCGATTATTTTTTAGTTCATACACAGGATCATTCAAATAAATCTGGATTAGTTCAATGTAATCATTCATCACATTTTGAGCCAATCTGTATTTGTTATGAAAATTAGCTGTCTGCTGTTTCACGTATGATCTTCGAAGTCTTCCCCCATTCATGTATTGTGCCTCTGCAGCAATAATTAAAAACCTTCCACGCTCAATAAAAGACTTAATAGAGATCATATGGCCATGAATTGTATCAGCGAATTCTTTTTTTCTCTTTCGATTTTCTTCACTGGAAGGGTTTCCATAAATCCACGATTCTGTTTCGGGTTTCTCCTGTGTCAAAGCCCAATTCAAATTTAAAATTAGATCCTGCAATTTTTGGCCGAAGTCAATTGGACTAGTAAAAACTTCCTCTTGATACATTGTTCTGTTTCACTTAAAGGATTTTTCACTATTGGTTGATAAACACTGCCTTTGGTTACCTTATCACATATGTTGCTTGCTATTTAAAACGGAAGCGGCCTACTATATTATCCGTGATAAAAAATTGTTTAAAATGCAGAACATAGATCTACGTTTGAAGTGCCCATTTACTATGTTAGTATCTGGGCCTTCTAGTAGCGGTAAAACAACTTTTGTTACAAATTTATTAAAACAACGTCAAAATATTTTTAATAAACCATCAAACGATATTTTTTGGTTTTATAAAGTCAAGCAAGATAATTTTGAGGCAAGCTTAGACTTGCCAGTGCATTTTGAAAATTATATGGTTACTATGAACTGGTTAGAGTCTAATCATCCTCCACCAAATTCTACTATTGTTATCGATGATATGGCATTAGAAGCTACAGAAGATACTGCTAAACTATTTTCTATTGGTTCGCATCATTACAATGTAAATATTATTTTTTTGTGTCAAAACTTATTTACAAAAAATCAATACTTTCGTGACATATCATTAAACTCTACATATATTGTATTGTTTAAAAACGTTCGTGATAAAATGCAAATAAGTAATTTTGCTAAGCAGTTTGCTCCAGGAAAAAATAAAGCATTTATAAAGTTGTTTCAATCAGCAACTAAATTACCTTATACATATTTAGTATTAGATAATCATCAAAAAACATTAGATGAACATCGGATTTTGTCTAACTATTTAAATGAATATAATAATCCAATCCATTTATGGTTACTAAATGATTAAAATGGATTCTCAGAATTCAAATACCGTTTCAACAGCTACTAACACACCACAAAGTAAAGGTACTATGACATTTAATGGGTATAGTATGCAAAAATCTAATCCATATGCTGTTGGGGAATTAAAATATGCAGAAAATATTTCGCGTCCAGAAATAAAAAAATTAGGACCAATATTATTAAAGGAACAAAAACATTTTTGTAAAGCTGACTGTTCAGGTGCAAGCCCAGGTTCTATTCAATTTACTCTTCGATGTTTAACAGATTTAATAAGGTTTCAAAAATATTTAAAGTTGAATGTTTCACAAAAGAAAAAATTGAAATATATTTTACAACCGTATAAACAACAGGTCTTAAATCTAACTACGCCAAAAAAACATCGAAATTTAGTAAAAAAGTTATATACACAGCAAGGTTCGGGAATTTTTACTGGAATTCTAGCGGCGGTTATACCATTAATTTCATCTTTAATTACTCGGTTTCTGGGTACCTCCAAGAAAAGAATAAAAAAATAATATTTAAGTAGCAACTATTTTTTGCTTAACAATATAACAAAATGGAAGGTAAAAATGAATATACAGAGCTTTACGCAGTACCAAAAAATAGCTTTGATGCTTTTATTAAATACCGTATTGGTAATTTTCCTAATGTTAAGAACTTAAAAGTGCAACAATTAAATTTTAATGAAGCTAAAAAATTGAATACTTTTCAACAACATAATATACCAACTAACGATTTAAATAACGGATATAAACAACTAAATCTTACATCTTTACCAAGTTATAGTCCCTTATTTCGCGGGCAAAACGTTTCTAATCCCTCGTTTCAAGGTATGGGGCAAAAATTGGGAAGTGCTGAAAATATACCTTCAAATCCAAATGAAAGATCTAAAGCTGAAAATATATCGACTGCTAATAATGCATCTACTAGTATGCAATCACCTGATGTCACATTGCAACGAACTTCTAATATGCAGTCGCCAAACGAATCATTAGGACATCCTCAATTAAATTTTGAAGATTTAAAACACTTGAATACCTTACGAGAGCATGCGGCAATAAATCCTAATTTAATTAAACAAAGTGAGTCAGCCATAAATCCAATTCCGGGAATTCCAAAACCAATTTTAAATTTAGGAAATCAGACTAATGGTTCTACAAATTTTAATGATAAGACTAATGGTTCTTCAAATTTTAACGATCCATTAATTCAAAACGAACCTTTTTTTGATACGACTAATAATGATCAAAATATATTTTATACTAGTAAAAAAAGAAGCCATAAAAAAACTCCAAAAACAAGTACACCTGATCAGGCCTTGAAAAAAATGGAGCAAACGTTGCAAGATGTTAGGGGGCAAAAGAAGGATTTTATATCAGCTAATATTTCAGCAGTTAGTAATACAAGTCAACCAGTAGCATCAAAAAAACGAAATCCGCGGCATCCTGTTGCTAACAATACCTCACCCGTTGCTACCAAAACTAGATCTAAAATTTTAAGTGCTAATGACAAACAGAATAATCAAGCATCTTTTAATAGGTCAGCTGTTAAGCAGCAAAAACATATTAGGACCCAATCAGAAAATTTACAAAGATCGGCGACTCGTCGATAGAAATCAGCGACGCGTCGATGGTAATCAGTGACGTGTTGACAGCTGTACACGTGTTTTAAAATTATATTTGATTATAAATGCAAATGAAAAAATTTAAGTAAATAACACATAGCTTTCAGACTTCAAAACGTATAGTAATGGAACGAAAAACTGTTTTCGCCATTGAGGGTCCAATTGGTATCGGAAAATCAACGGTACTAAAGTTTTTGGAAACTAAAGAAAATATCAAAGTTTACCCCGAACCTTTGGATGAATGGCAGCCATGGCTTGAAAGTTTTTATGCAGGTGCGAGGACCATTGAAGAATCTGTGGAATTGCAATACAATATTGTGAAATCTATGGTTGCCAGGGCCAAGAAAATTGTAGAAGATGAAGCAAGGGTTATTGTAATGGAAAGGTCATTGGATTCAAGCCTTTTTGTCTTCATGCAATCAGTTATGGACCGTACAGAGGGAGGGGACTGGGCGGATTGTCTGAGGCTATATTCAAGAGCTCTCCATGATTATGAGAAAGATACAGATGAGATTCGCTTTATTCATATTGGATTAGATGGTGACTTTGAAGACATATACTTCAGAGCAAAAAATCGTCACTACGTAGATTGTTTAGCATCAAAAGAATATCATGAACATATTTATCAAAGATGTAATGCCTTCCAATACAAATGTCATGAAAAAATATTTGTGGTTAATCGTGATCCACCACACAGAGTTTGCGCACGTGTTATGAGTGCTATAAATAAATATCTATAATTATAAAAAATGTCTTTTGTCTTTTTTTTTTTGTATATAACCCTAAATATTGTTAGAGTTAATCACAGTTGTGTTTTAGATTTCTAAGCAAATACAAGTTACGCTTGTGTTCCGAAGTTTAAATATACTGTCTGCTGTACTCCTTGAAGTTTATCCAATAAGATACTGCGTTCAAGTCTCTTTACTGTGTTAAACGATACCGCGTTGAAGTCTCTTTACTGTGTTAAACGATACCGTGTTAAAGCGTTAAAGTTACAACACCGCTGAAAATTGGCAACTTTAAGAAAGTGTGTAAGGCATAAACAATGCTTGGTTTTAAGAAGTCTAAAAAAATGTATCGCTGTACAATTTGTGAACATGAAGGCAAAACGTTGGCCTCAGTGAAACAGCATTTTCGCAAGAACCATACTTTTCAGGATGAATGTTTGTTTTGCGAAGAGTCTACTTCAAACCTAAATATGCATGCAATACGAAAACATATTAAGTTTTCATATAAATGCAAATATTGTAAGGATACCTTTCCATCTGAAGAAGATTTAAAGCAACATTATATACATCAGCATGCAACACCTATAAACAATGACTTCAAAGAAACTGAAACAGCTTTTAATAGACGTGTTTCTACATTTTCCTGTGATTTTCCTGAAAAAGGAGTTACTAATATCGATTCAGTTGCAAAACGTATTAATCACTCAGCATGTGCTTTGATTAAGTATCAACTGGGTTTACACTACGTAATACGATTTTCTATTATTTTGGTAGCGGAATATGTGAAATATGACGAACTTGGCAATATTGATGATAGTAGTACTGGGTTAATTCATTTACGATCTACTTCAAAAACAGTGCTACTTTCAGAGCAAAACTTAATACCTTTGAAAGTTAACAAGTGCTTTAATGAACTAGAAGAACGAAATGAAGGATTTATTGGTGCAGGTTCTGGCTGGGTGTTAAATCACATTAAAAAGGCAAACATTGAGCTAGGAAAAATTTCTCTAGCTGGTGGGTGTAATGAAACAAGAGTTGATGTACCGTCTCATAAAAAGAAATATCTCTTAGATGCTGAAACTCTTAAAGATGAATGTTTTTATAACTGTGTTGCAATGGCCTTTTTAGATCCCAATTCTCTAAAAATGGACCCGAAAAGACTGGGTATTCTTGCAAGAGAATACACTAAACAACATTTTAATACCAAAAAATTAATACTACCTTTGAACTTGCAACATATTAGAAAATTTGAAAGAAAAAATACACATCTAAATCTACGAATAAACGTTTTTGCATGTATAGATAAAAAAGTTATACCTGTTCATAAAAGTCATAATAAAACAGCAAAGACAACAGTAAATCTATTTTTGCAACAACGACGTGCAGGATCCAAACATCATTATTTATTTATATCCGATCTAAACAAATTTCTTAGAAGTGTTGATTCAAAAGCATTTCATTGTGTGATATGTTTAAATTCATTTTCAAGTGAAAGTGCCCTCAATAATCATTCTACTCTGTGTGAAAAAGAAGATGAAATCTTGATTGAATATCCGGAAGAAGGTGCGGTCGTGCAGTTTTCAGCATATGAAAAACAGGTTTTACAACCTATTTTTGGATGTTGTGATTTCGAAGCATCTCTGAAACCTGTAACGAGAGAGGAAAATGCTATTAGATACAACTGCAATAACTGTGAAAAAAATGGAGATGAAAAACTATGTAGTCATAATACTACAACTTTGCATCATCAAATTCCGACAACTTATTGCATTTTATTAGTGGATAGTGAAAATAAAATAATTTTTGAAAAAACAGAATCGGATGACACAAATGTAATAAGGAAATTCTTTGAAACTTTACAATATATTAATGAAAATATCTATCTTTTATTACAAAAATATAAACAAAAAACGGATTATACACGTGCAGAAGAAGAAAGTTACGCTACAAGCACAGAATGTTATTTATGTCATCAAAAGTTCAATTACAATTATCAAACATTGAGAAAGGTGCGAGACCATTGTCATTATAGTAATAAATATCTTGGCGCAGCACATTCAGATTGTAACTGGAAGCGTGTTTCATCGCGATATATACCAATTTATATTCATAATTTTAAAAATTATGATTCGCAATTTATATTACAAGGCCTGAAGTATGCAATCAATAATCAAATTATAAGAGGTATTCCATATAATGAAAAAAAATTCAGAACTTTACGAGTTGGAAAAATTACTTTTGTCGATTCAATAGCAATGCTTACGGGATCACTAGATACTCTAGTTAGTACACTAAAAAAATCTAATTATACATTTCCTCTTTTGGATAAACATCCCTTTTTTAAAGAGTATTCACATTCAAAAAAATATTTATTACAAAAAGGTATATATCCATATGAATGGGCCTCAAGCATTGAAAAATTAAAAACAACACATACCTTTCCCCCACACAATGCCTTTTATAGTACCTTGCGTCAAGAAAATGTATCTATGCCCGACTATAAGCACGGTTTAACAGTTTTTAATGTATTTAAATGTAAAAATATGCTCGACTATTGCCATTTGTATTGTCGTTTAGATGTAGTACTCTTAGCAGAGGTTATGTCTGCATTTCGAGAACGGATGTACAAACATTTTCAACTTGATTGTACTAGCTACATTTCATTTCCTCAATTAGCCTTTGATTGTTGCCTAAAAACATTATCCGAACCAATAGAACTTATGCATGATCCAGATATGGTTCTTTTAATTGAGCAAAATATACGTGGCGGAGTTTCTTTTATAAATGAAAGACACGTAAGAACTCCAAATTATACCACAACTGCAAATTTTCAAGATGTCGATGATAAAATACAAAACCATTTATTTTATATAGACGCAAATAATTTATACAGTGTTGGACAATCAAGTCCAATGCCATTTGGTTCATATGCTTGGTGTACAAATCAAGAAATTGAGGAAATTACCAAAAACTTAATGAATTTTAAAATAGATTCCCAATTTGGATTTATCTTTGAAGTTGATTTAATTTGCCCTCCAGAAAAGCATTCTGATTTTGCATCGTTACCTCCCTTACCATACCATAAGTCTATGACTTTTTCAGACTTGTCTCCTTACTCTCAAAAAGTACTTAAAGCTATTAAAACAGAAAAAATTGCAAAAAAATATGAAGCCACAAAACTGGTAACAGATTTAACAGAAAAAAATAAATATGTTGTGCATTATAGACTTTTACAAACATACCTTAAAATGGGTGTGCATTTAAAAAAAGTGCATCGAATAATAAGATTTGAACAAAGAGATTACCTGAAAAAATATATAGACTATTGCACAGAACAACGCATTAAAGCCGTTGCCGCAGGAGACAGTTTTAATGCATTATTGTGGAAATTAGCTATGAATGCTGTTTATGGCAAATTTTTACAGAATGCACGTAAACATTTTGAGGTAAGAATTTGTACAATGCAACGAGGATTTGATAAATATTTTTCTTCCCCAACCTATAGAAGTCATAATATCTTGAGTGATAATGTTGTTGCAGTTTTTGAAAACAAGAAAAAAATTAAGCTTGATAGACTTTATGCAACGGGATTTTCTATTTTAGAAATTTCCAAGTTACACATGTTTCGATCTTGGTATGAATTTATTCAACCTACATTGGGAAAAGAAAATGTTTCAATTGTTTTAACGGATACAGATTCATTTGTATTACATGTAAGACAAATGACTAGAAATCAAATCCTCGATGCATTAAGTCCGTGTATGGATTTTAGTAATTACCCGCAAGATCATAAAAGATATAATGAGCTAAACAAAGCAAAACCGGGATACTTTAAAGATGAATCCAAAGGTAATTATCTCATTGAAGTAATTGGCTTGCGTTCAAAATGTTATATTACTCGTGTAAAGTCACAAATCAATCATCAAAATCATGACACCGTTGTTTGTAAAGGCATAACAAAACCTGCTCGTTCAAAACTTTCTATAAATACCTTCAGAAACGTTGTTAATGGTGCTAAAAATATTTACTCTGACATATATGCAATACATTCAAAGAAACGAGAATTATATACACAGCGAATTACAAAAATTGCACTTTCAAGTTCAGATGACAAGAGATACCTAAAAATGTGTGGAATTCATAGTTTACCTCATGGATCAGCAGAAGAAAAAAACTGCACCGTTTGCATTTTAGAAAAACCGCAAACTTAGGCATACAGACAAGAAAAAAAA
>CALAJP010000227.1 GCA_937922815.1 uncultured Saprospiraceae bacterium | reverse complement strand
TCCAGTCCATGCTTCCAGGGTAGTCCAGGACAGCATTGCAGCCTGAGGCAACAAGGCCTTGCTGAATTGTTGTGTATTTTTCCCGATTTTTATGATATAAAAAAACATCTCTTTTTTTAAACGGCCTTTTCGACCTTAAAAGGCCGTTAAAATTAGGTACCTCGAAGTCTTTTTTTTATATTCGAAGTCTTTGTTTGTATATTGGCATTTTGCTGTTCAAAGAACGGCTACGTTAATCGAGGTTGCGTTGCATGCATGCGATAACTAGCGCAGCATTCGTATAGGTTGCATTCGAAAATACCTATGTATAAATAAATAGAGGTTGCGTGGAATGCGGAAAGTGAGGTTCGGATTGATATTTATTAAGGGTTATATTCTATTTCACAGTTTACATATTCAACAATGACTAGTTGCAACCATCTTTTAGGCAAATCATATCTTAATTGACTGTGTATTCTGTAAATGGCTAATTGTCCTATTTCGAAGTGCGGGCGGAATTGTTTTTTAACACGTTCATAAATTTCTAGGTATAAACCTAATTTTCGAACGTATTGCTCTCTTGCTAGGCGAAGAACTTTTTTAGCATCCATCAACGTGTCCCGGATATTGAGCATCAGTCTAAAAAAAGTAAGAATTTATTAAAAATTGTATTATATAATTGTAGCAAATTATGTACCCAATTCTCGCTTTAAAATAAGCTTCTTGGTGTTTTTCTGCCTCAATGCTTGTGTCACCGTCTTCCCAGTTTTTCGGATCTAAATTGCACCAAATTTGCATTAGGTCGTACATTCTTCCTCTGCAATTCTTTAAGGCTGATGTATATTCGTGCGTTCCATTAAAAAATTTGGGTTCTGCCATTATTAGACTTTGCGGTTTATAGATGACAAACACCAACCGACTATAGTCTTCCAAACGAAATCTACGAGACTTGAAGCTCCAAATACGGAGACACTATCGAATTACCTTAAACCTTTTCTACTAGAATGTTAGATATATTCAAATATGTGTGATATGTAATTTTATATTTCAAGACCTAAACTATCTACCCTCAACTGTCAAATTACAAATTATTATTTTTATTATAACAAACTGTACTTGCTTCAAAGATTTGTAATAAATCTTATGTAAATGTTCTAAATCACCTTCTAATTTTAGAGTTTAGTTATAATAGCTGTGTGCTGCCATCTCTTGTTGATATTTGTCACATATCGATTTAATAACTGGTATCACCTAATACAATACCGCGAAACTATCAGGACTTCATAATGTATCAGGAGGTTTATATTCAAACACTTGTCCTTTTTCCAACTGTCATTTCCTTTCTAACATAATTCAGTCAGTATAGCTATATATCTATAAAATAAACACAGAAAAAACTTTAGCCCTCTAAAATAAATATATTTATTGATTTTCAAACATGTCTATAATTCGGTCATAGTCATTAAAATCTCTAAATGTTATACCATCTAAATATAACAAATAGAGTTGTCTTTCGTTACTATTGTCAGTAATTTGTCCGTTCTCCTGCATAAAACCTAGTCGCGTGTAAATTAGTGTCCAACTGTAGAAACTTTTAAGTTTACCTACAGCCAGTCGTATATGGTTATTATAATAATTAAGCAGTCTCAGCCCCTCGCTCCTTGGTTGAGTCATCCGCCACTGGTGCCGTCGATACGTCTCCTCAACCAAGATTTCCAACCCTTCCTGTAGATCTTGAATTGTATCAAGGTCCTCTCTAGTATAGAGTAAAAAGATATGTTTTAGCGTTGCTTTCAAATATTATAATTTTTTAACTTACTCAATTTGATTTCGTTTGTTTCGTGTGCCATCAAAATAGCAAGCACGAAGGTGATGGTGCCGATTTACAGCAGGTACAAATACAGTCTGGAAATAATCCACAGCTTCTCTTATTTCCAAAATTTTTTGTTCATAATCGAACATTTCTCCCCGAAGCCTCAGTTCACGTTCTCCTTGTGGGATAGGCATTTTGTTTCGTTTCCGGTTGTCTTGTAAAAACTAGATAACTCTTTCTATGACCGCTGCAATATTTATATGCAGTTTTGTGTGCTGCAATCACAGCGCAGCATTTTTTTTCTTTGTTTCCGCTAAGTTTGTTGATAAATCTACACTCAAGATATTTAATATTTCCTCTTTTTTCGTATTAGAAATGAAATAAAGATTTTTATTTGATCAGTAACAAATTCAGGCGGATTTCCATCTACTTTAAGTAACTGAATTAATACCCGGTTAATAGTACTTTGATGTAATGGGTGAAATTCTAAATTTTTTGGTTCGTATGTTACATATGACAAATCAAATAGATTTTTTTCTGTTTTGATTGGGACAGGTATATTGGTCAAGTATTTACCATAGGCATTGCCAACTAGACTTGGTTTAACACAGTCAATATATAACAAAAGATTTTGTGGAACCAAAAAATTAACGTTATATTGCCTTCTTGCAGTTAAAACTTTTGCATATGTACAGGGCAAGGCACCATATCCGTTATTAAAGACAATACCTTCATTGTCAAAACCTAATACATAAATTAATTCTTCGGGCATTGTCAATAAATAGGGAGTATTTTTTTCCTTTTCAGTCATGCCATCAGTTTTAACTTTTAGCATTAAATATAATGAATCGTTAAATTCGAAGTCTACTATTTTTCCATTTTTTTTGAATAGTGATTCTATAGCTTCACCTATGGGAGCTAATAAAGTTTGAGCTGAAAAATTCTCATTATATCGAAGGTTTACTGATTGATGTGGTTTATCAGCTAAATATTTGTCCCATGTTTGGGGAGTTAATTGTGACACAAAGTCGTCAACGTCAGTAATAAGATTTATAGAATATGTACCTGATGGGAATTTTTTGAGTAAAGGAATAAAACTCACACGACTAACAGCCATTTCCCAGTCAGTATTCAAATTACCTAAGGTGTCAAGCATAGGTAATTTTGCATAAAATTTTTCGGGTGGACTATCTTCATTATTTACAGTTATTGAATATGAATTTATATTTTCACCCATTTTTTTGAACTTTAAAACTAATATTGTTGGTTGAGAAGCTGTTCTTAATATTTTTTCTTTATTAGCATTTAGAATTTTGATTGAAAACCGATTAATGTCAGTAGATGCAAGATTAAAATATTCCTCATGTGTAGGTTCGTAGTGATAAAATTCAAGTTTAGAGTGTGTAGGTGGGACAATAAAAGATGACAGTATCCGTTGAGATTCGTATTTAGGTATTATTTGATCGCATTCTATAAATAGTGCATTAACTGTATTAAATATTTCTAATTTGTCTTCTATAATTTTTTTCGATTGTCTAAATAATATTTCTGTGGCTTTTATCATTTCAGCTGGAGAATGAGCGAGGGTTGATTGAATCTTTTTTAGGGATTTTTCAAATTCATCTGTTTTATTGCTTATTCTTTTCTCTGCTGCCACAAATTCCGGTTCATCATTAATATTTGTTAATGATATCGATTGTAGACAAACGCGCCAATTTTCATTTCGTGGAAAAACTAGTGTTTTAGCTAAAACATTAGTGAAATTAAAGACATGATTGTTTGGATATATGTCCGTGCTTGCATTAGAGACAAGCGTCACTGTAAACTCGTTTTCATGAGTTTGCATTTTCAAGCTATGCTAATGACAGATTTATGGACTATCTTAAATACTTCCATGCATTAAGTTGCATCTAAGTCTGTCATTTTTTCCCATGTGTTAAAAGAATTCGAAAATCCTTCCCATTTTACGAGTCCATATTCAACCCCATCGATTTTTTTCTTTCGTATTATTTTTTCAACCAAAAAAATGTCTCCTTTTACTGCTGACAGTTCGTTTGAATAAAAATTGCCTTGAATTTTATTTTTGTCTGTGTCTCTAACAGTATACATAGTAATAGGTAAATGATTTAATATTTTGCTGACTATAAATACTTCTGTCGTAAAATTACGATCATAGCCCCGAGCAAATTTATTTTTCCATCTTTGTATTCGAACAAAATCACCAATTTGAAATTTAGGTTTTCTGTTTTGTTTCATTTTTTGTTTAAATGCTTTTTGTCGGTATAAGGCCATTGCCTCATTCACTTTGTCCTTATTTTTTGCAAGTTCAGCATTATTAGGACTTGTTTTAATAATTCGATGATATCTTTGATTCATAATATTCGTTGCCTTGTCTAAGAATTTGGTCCAATTTAGATTATTTCCGCCGGTATGCTCAATATTTTGATATATTATTTTTTGAAGGGACAAAATAGCTCTTTCTACATGTGCAGCATGCCCATCCGAAGGATGTGTAATAGAAATATTTTCGTTCGTCAGCATTTCCTTGAATGTTTTGTTCAAAAATTCCGTTCCTCGATCAATTATAAGTCTAGCTTTTTTCTTGAATGGGCGCATTTTTTTTATGATAACCTTAAACTTCGGGCAAACACTTTTTGCTGATTTGTCTTTTAGAGCTTGGGTCCAAATTTTTCGAGAAAAGACGTCTTGAACGACTAAAATATATTTAAACCCATCATTATCATCTATTAAATCTTTAGGATGTAGCATATGTAATAAATCAGCTTGAATTACTTTACGTAACGTTCGAACAAAGTATGGGTTATAAACTTTAGGTTTTTTTTTACTTCTAAATTTCTGATAGGTTGGAATTGAGGGCAATATTGTATCATTAATTGTCTGGGGTTTTGTGTCTGGATTCTCTTTTGAAAAAATATTTAGCCCCGAATAGGCCCCAGGGTGATTAGGATTGCTCCAATTAGATATAATTTTTTGTGTCATTATTTTTTTTTTTTGGTTTCAATATTAATTTAACTAATGGATGCTAAAAATATTAATGACTAGTACCTTTAAATAAAGCACTTGTTTCAAACATATAAAAGGTTTCAGTTATTATTTTTTAGTGCACAGTAGCCACTATGGAAACTACTAACCAAGAATCCAATGAAGTTTCAAATGATAATAGTTTGGAAAATTCCAAACCTGAAGAGGATCCTACATCTGAGCAGGATACACAAGAATTGGAAAATGAAGAAATGTCCGACCGTAGTGAAGACGAAGTCAGTTTATTGAGCAAACCTACGATTCCACCTTTGCCTCAACAACCGCAAATATTTTTTCGAAGATTGCATCAATCTGCATTTATTCCACAAAAGCAGCATATAAATGATGCCGGATTTGACTTGACAGCACCTTATGATGTAACTATATTTCCTTTTCAATGTAACAAGATTGAAACTGGAATCACGGTTGACTTACCCAAACAAACATACGGACGATTGGTTGAGCGGTCAAGCTGGGCTTTGAAAGGATTGACTTTGGGAGGAGGTGTGATTGATCAGGACTATACGGGCGAGGTATGCTATTGTATATATCAAATTTGCCAAAATTTTATTACATTTTTTCTTACAGATTGTGTTATTATTGTTTAATAACACGGAAGATAAACAAGTTATCCTTCGCGGTCAACGAGTGGCGCAGTTAATTGTTACGAAGATCGAACATCCTCTGGCTTATGAAATTGAATCGACTTTTACTGAACTGGGTAAACTTGAAGCGGGGAGATATAAACCAGAAATCATAAGGCCGGGTAATAATCTTGAGGATTCAACCTTTCAATTTAAATCAAACGTCGGCATTGTAAAACCACAATCAAGATCTAATGAGATGCAAGAAAATAGGTACGAGGTACGAGGAAATAATGGCCTTGGTTCGACTGGTACTTCAACTAATATGAATACTGACTAAAAAAATAATGAGAAATAAAAAACAATTTGACAAGACATACATCGTTTATTTAAAATCATTAAACAAATTGGTATTACTTTTTTTAGCACGTTTATTTTTAGAAATAGTATTACTGACACGCGCAAGTCGTTTTTTCGCTTTTGGTACAGACATTGATTTGGCTGGAGTAGGTGATGGGGCAATTTTTTTTATTTCCTTATTTAGTGCACGAGTGCCGGCTTGAATAGTTGACTTTTTAACACTTGAGACAGCATTCTTCACAAGAGGATCAGCCAATGCTTTGCGTCCAGCTGATATTGATTTTGTTACAATTGGTTTAAGGATCCGCATTATTGAAGCAAAAATGCCCCCCAGGCCGCGTCCGCGTTGCAGGAACTGCCCTCTATGAATAGTATTCATCTTGATTTTTTTAAGAGTACTTATGATAGGTAATAAAAGCAAAGCTTTTCTTAAATAGTTTATTAGTTATATGTAGAGAGTCATCTGTAATGGATGTGTGTAATATAAAATATCATTTTTATGTAAGAAAAAAATATATTCAAACGTTTAACAGAAGTCTACAATCATGTGAATTAATCAAAAAAACATTTTCAAGCTTTTGTATTCTGCGGATTGGAAAGTTTGTTTATACTTGTTTCTATTCAGGATATATAAATATAACTGGTGTTTTAAACTTTGAAATTAAACCTATCGCACAAAAAGTATTGTTAGAAATATTAAAGTTAAACATTAAGAGAACAAAAATCTTTAGAAAAAGTGTTATTGATAATATAACCGCAAAAATAGCTAATCCAATACGGCAACCGGTGAACTTATTATTAATAAAACAAAAAATAGTTATAAATAATGAAATTATAACTGTTAAATATGACAGACAAAGATTTCCTAATATGTTTATTAAAACTATTTTTGGAACAATAATTTGGTCTCCAAATAACTTAACAAGTTCTGTGGGTAGTAAATGTTACAAAGATTTAAAAAATATACACCAAATAATTTTAAAAATTAAATAACAATGCAGTGTTGTGGATATGTTATTTATAATGAGCGTCAGGGGGACCTTATTTGTGAAAATTGTGGGCGAATAGAAAGATACTTAAAAGTACCTAGTATTCCTTTAGTTCAAAATTTTAAGCATGACTTTATAGAAACAGTGTGTAGTAATAATCATATATCTAAAATTATAGAAGAAGAAGCAATTCACCAATATTATAAAAGTAATCCACAAAATAATAAAGAGGCCTTTGCTGCTTATTGTATTTATTTTGCCTGTAATAAACACAATGTGCCACGAAGCTTAATCGAAATTGCTAGAATTTGTTTTATAAATATAAATGATATCACAAAATTTAACACAGTTGATATCAATATATTACCATCAGATTTAGCTGAACGAGTGTTCAATAAACTAGATATAACCAGTTATAGCCTAAAACGTGACATAAAAAAATTAAGTGATATTTTATTTAATGATTTATTGCGTTGTAGCCCACCTCAGTCTGCCCTTGCTGTAGCAATATTGACGGCATGTAATAAAGAAAGGCTTGATCTAAAAATAATTGCTCAAGCCTGTGACACATCAGCGTCCTGTCTGCGTCGTTTAAGTAAAATATATAAGAATGAAACTCTAAATTTATGGTCACATCACATTGAGCAGTCTAATCAGACAGTCTTTTATTCTGAACAAAATGGCAGCTAAAGATCCAACTTATATTCATCAATCTGAATCTGAAGTTAGTGAAGAAGAAGACGATCCTGAGGTTATAGATTTATCTGATGGGGAAAAAAAGATGATACAGGAAAGCGCAAGTGAATCAATATTACAGGATGCGCAGGGGTGGCCCGATGTTGAAGATATTGAGCTTTATCTAAACCACAAGGATGTTTCACCTTCAAGAAAGAAAGCAGTTCGAGGTCTTTATACTTCTTTTGTAAATTCTCAAGAAGACATGGATGAATTGCAGTCATTACCAAAAAGCCAACTGGTTAAAGTCCTTTCAGTTACAAAGGCTATTCCAACATTACCAAAAAAACGTGGACGAAAAATTATGGGTATTATTGACAAATGCATTGAATTATGTCCTGACAGAGGAAAAAGGAAAACAAGTCAAGAAAGAAAGTCAAACAGTGAACCTGTTCTACCAACAAAAAGTAGTAATGCTGAAACATCTGAACCATCCTCAAGTGCTTCGAGTGTAATACTTGGAGTTGATGTAACCCAAAATGATAACAATAAGGGAGAACCATCCAAAAAAAGGAAAGCAGCATCACCAGTGCCACAATTTTTCGTTGAGGAAATAAAAAAAAAGAAAGCAGATGAAAAGAAAGTAGAGAAAGCTACACCAGTTATTACGGATGAGGATTTTTTTTCCTCCAAGATGTTCAATGGATGGCCAATCAAAGGCCATAAAAGGATCATTCCAAGAGCAACTCAAGCTACTCCTGTATCTAAGCAACTGGATGACTGGGCAGCGGTTGATAAAGATACGGATATTGCTGCTTTCGAAAAAACTTGGATAAATCAAAAAAGTACTAATAAGCAATATATCTTAAGGATTCAAAGACGATATAAAAAGAAAGGTGCTACAGAAGGATCCACATATTCTTTTGACATTGCTTTGGAAAATTTGGATATAATGATAGATCAACTAAATGAGGTAAAAAAAAGTTTTGAGAAACAAAATCCAGGATGGTTTGAAGAAGCGGAAGAAAAACGTGCAGCATTACTGCAAGAAATAAACGAAGCAGAGGAAACACGAATGCAAATTATTGATTAATAAAACTAATATATCATATTTTATGTGTGTGTGTTTTAATAATGTAAAAAGTAAATAAAAAATATTTTATAAAACAGCGTTTATTACAGGAAGCATTTTTTCAATATTAGAAATACAAATGGTATCATTTAGAAGACTAGGTTTTTTTACAAATTTTTTAGTATTAGGTTTAATTTTACACTTTTTTAAATGGAATAGTATAATATCATGTATACAGTAGAATCCACACATATTCGTGGTAAGTGGTTGTATTGGGTATTCTCGTAGAAAAATAGCATTTTTTAATATTTTTTTGGTTTCATTTATATTTAATAATTTTAAGGAATCAGAAACTATTATGTTATTATGCTCTCTCATTATAACAAACCAATGTTGACCCGGTTTTGAAGCTTTGTCAGTATTTAGAATAATACAAAAATCTCCTTTAATTTTTTTAAAAGCAGGGCATTTATCTATAGGAAATATGCCTTTATACAAAGGTAAATTATGGTTTTTTAAAAAAATGTCAATATATTGACTTGAAAGGCCTGTATCTGAAGATGCCATTGTTAAATGTTATACATCAATTTGACTTCACGATTGCTTCGTGGACCGGTGACAAAAAATTTATCTGTAAATGAACATAAAGCAAGTACAGTAATTCCATCAGTTAACGGTGTTTTAAATTTTATTTCTAGATCTATATTTCCCGAAGTTTTACTATGGTTATGTGTCAACGCGCATTTGTCATTAGTAAGATCAAATGGTATTAACATAGAACCATCACAAAAGTCTTCATAAGATATTAAAGCAGGTGTATTAGATGTTCCAATACCAAGATTGTCAAAAAAATGTCTATAAAGATCTTTGGCGTTTTTATTTTCAAAATCAGCATGAAGGGTGTGACCAATTGGCTCAGAATTTTTTTTAAGTTCTATATCTGATAGATTAAAATTTTGAAAGTTAAAATAGTTTTTATTGTTTGTACCATTAAAGGCTCTTGAATCTAGTAAACAAATAATGATTGTTTCTGGTAATATGCCTTGATATAAGTTACTCCAAAGTACACTTTGCATTAAAGCAGGATACTGACGTGTCTTGATCATACCTCGACATATTGGAAAAATTGCTTGTTTTTTTTGACTAAATTTTGTTTCTGTTGCAAGTAATAAGTTAGGTGCTAGATCAACTGTTTCAAATAATACGTAAAATTTTGTAAATTTAATTTCATATTCACCAGTATTGTATTGTAAAAATTTGCTAACTTTATTAATATTGAATCGAAATTCAATTGGTACATGTGAGGGAATTAATTTGTTCATTGTAGCAAGTTCTGTATGAATTGGTTCATTAATAAAGACTTGTTTTGATTTGGCTATAAACTCATGTCTTTTAGCAAACGCAGGATTACTAAACTCGTGGGTTGCTGCTGTAAATTTATCTTGTTCTCCAGGATCATCTTTATAGAAGTATGAAATATTCAAATGTCCATTCTCTGCATCTTTGCCGTATGAACAAATTGTTTCTAAATAAGCTTTTATGTCATAATATGGTGAAGAAATTTTAGAAATCATTCGCCCTTTAAGATAAACGTCAACCTGCTCTAGAAGTGCTTTGCTAAAGCAATTTATTGGTGCAACTATTTTTTCGTCTTTTGCCTCTAAATCTTTTAATACGCCACCTTCACGCTTTTTTATAGTAAATTGTGCACATAATCTAAAACTTGAAGGGTCAATAAAACTGTCACCCTGTGGTGCAATTGTAATACTATATGGCCCCCCACTCTCTATTGCATCTGTGTGTTGATAACAGTATTTGCGTCCTACTATAGCTTTTTCTTCTGGCTCATCAACAAAAAAGTCTACTGCAGAGCTATATGCTGACGTGACGGGAGGGGGTGAAGCTATTTCCTCTTGCTCCACCATATGCCCTAGGAAATTAGTAGTTGGTGCCATTTTGCTGACTCTTTATTTTTTTATACTGACGATATTTCACTTTATCGTGTCTTAAATACTATTATTCTCTACCTTTTTTTTTTTGGATAGTATCTTATGCTAAAACTGTAGATACGTACATCTTTGAATGAACATATAGCTTTTGTTTCTTTTTACATCACAGTTCAATTTTGCTCGTCAAAGAATCAAGAACTTTCCAAAATGTTTCGCACACTCCTTCTATTCGTTCTTTTTACTACGTGCCTTGCCGCAAAAAATTGGAGTGTCTTGGATCGTTTGCAAGACACTGATACTTCATCCGATCAGGCAGAATTAAAAGCACTACTAGAAAAATACTCAAACGAAAGCCGGTCAATGAAAGAGGTAAGAATAAGTAATTCTATATTTTTTATTGATTAATATGTTACACTATATTTTATAGATTGGAGAAAGCATGGTTGAAGCCTTTAAATTACATCTCCAGCAACTTACGGAAGTAAAAGACGTGAAAGAAGCCGTCAATAATTTTGCTGAGAAAATGGGTGAAATGTGGCAAAAAATTGGGGAGGTAATATATACTAAATTTATTGGTTAAATACAAAATTAAAACAAGTATTTTTTAGATGAATGAGGAAATGATGGCCCGCCATGAAACGGTCACCGGGAAAAAACTTGTGTCTCTGGAGAAGCAAATCCACGACCTGCAGGTGGATTTCAATGCTGTCGGAGGCAATGTTAGTTTCCTCAGTGACGAGTTGGTGGGCTTCGTTAACAAGACTGGGCCTGCAATGGAGAAAAAATTCGGAATTGCAATGAATAGTCACAAAAAACAACAGGTAAAAAAATGTCAAAATACCAAAAATGGACTAGTTCTAAAACTATTTTTTTAATTTTTAGACCCATCTGGCCCTAATCTCAGCAAAACAGGATCAAGTGGTGGATCAGCTGTCTGAGGTAAGTGGAAAAAAAATTCCTAGTTTTATGAATAATATGAATATGTATATTTTTTTAGTTGTCTCAAGAGTTTTCCACAAATAAAAACGAAAGTGCGGAAACTTTGAGACTCTACCATTCGGTGTTAGAAGGGGCCATGCAGGACCAGTTCAACCTGAACAGCCAACTAATCGTGGAAGAAGTAGGGAAAGCATCGTTCAATTCGTCCAAAATTATTTTGAACGAAATTGAAATCTCCTTCTCCAATACAACCAAAAATAATGAAAAAATTTTGGAAACTGTTCAGGTAAAATGATAAAACTTTATATTTTGAAAAAATATTATTACACAGCTATTTCTTTTTGTTTCCATTTAGAGCGGAGTCAATAGCACCGATGCTATTAAAGATAAATTGGGAAATGTTTCCATTCAAATGTCTGAGATTTTGGAAACTGTTCAGGTAAAATGATTAAACTTTATATTAAAAAATATTATTACACGGATATTTGTTTTATTTCTATTTAGGGTGGAGTCAATGACACGAATGCCATTAAGGTTGAGTTGGGGAATGTTTCCGTCCAAATATCCCAGCAAAGCCTGAAACAAACGAATGTAAGAAAAAAAATAAAATACATATTAAAGTTATTATTTATAAAAAAAATAATTTTTTATATAAAACATTATTTCAGATAACTGGTCAATTGGATTCTCAGCAGATGGTTTTATTAGATATCAATAATACTTCTGCTGAAACTCTTAACCAATTAATTATACAGAGGGGGCTTTTGGATGGAATTACGAACCAAACTGTGGAAAATAGCTTTCATCATTTCAATGTAAGTAAAATTAGATTCCGTCAGTATTTTGTTCTAATTTTTGTCTGTATGTCTTTAGTTCGCCAGTCAACTGAAGTTTGAAGGAGGGCGGCTCTGGACTACGCTTCTCAATTTGGATGAAACAGTAAATAAGGTAAAAAAAAAACAAAAAAAATATTTGCACAGAAACAATAATGAAAAAATAAATGTTTACAGACTTCAATCAATCTTCAATCGGGATTTCGGAGCATGGCAGGAGCAGTTAGACACCTGAATAGTAATTTGGAAAAAACGTTGACTGGCATACAGGCAGAATCGGCAAAAAATTTTACTCTACTCCAAAAACAAATGAAAACAGGGAATGCAAACTTACAAACTATAATAATTGAAAGCAGGGACGAAAACAACTCAAAATTTGAGTACCTTGACGAAAAATTTCAAAACTTTACATCTGAAATCTTGGCTCGACTATTTACTTTCCAAACACAAACTGTTTTGGACCTTTCAAATCTTAAAAATACAATTGAGACGCAAAAAACCCAAAATGACTTTCTTTTTAAAATAATTCTTTTACAAACATTTATTCTAGCTTGCTTTCTTTTTCTAAGCATACTTGTTTGCTTAGTCTTTTGCTGCTGTCAATGCAGAAAAAAAGAAAAAACAAACAAGGTTGTGGAGAAAATAGAGGTCACTCACCGAAAAAGCAGCATGACGCAAGAAGGGGAGACGACAGAGGGGGAGCAAGCTGAACAAGAAACGCAATTTTGATTGCTTTCTTCTTTGCTTTCTTTTTTTTCTTAGTCAATAGTACGCATTCTAGTTTTTTTTCTTGTCTGTATGCCTAAGTTTGCGGTTTTTCTAAAATGCAAACGGTGCAGTTTTTTTCTTCTGCTGATCCATGAGGTAAACTATGAATTCCACACATTTTTAGGTATCTCTTGTCATCTGAACTTGAAAGTGC
>CALAJP010000226.1 GCA_937922815.1 uncultured Saprospiraceae bacterium | reverse complement strand
TACAACAATAGAAGATTACATGGTTCGCTGAAATACAACTCACCAAAAATATTTATTAAAAAATTTAATGAAGGAAATTTTGAAGGAATTAAGGTATCAGCTTAAATGAGAAATGTGTCCAACTTTAGGGGGTTGACAGGCATTCAATTACAACAACACTTCTTCGATTTTCACACATTAAAAAGGCTTCTGAATAACTCCCTGATACTTGTGAGAGCGAAGAAATAAGAGATATTTCATTATCATTTAGGTCTAAAACCTCCTTTAGACGTTCTTTGTCAGAGCCTCTTTGGATTAGAAGCCACTTTATAGATGAATTACTCATGATGGCAGATGATGCAGAACTTTTTGCAAAATCATCAATGTTTTGTGAAATAGCAATGCAACTCATAAAGTATTTACGACAAGTTCTAAAAATTGAGCCAATAAAATTAGCTCCCTCTCCTTGAAGTAGTGACCAACATTCATCAAAAACAAGATATTTCATTCTTGATTTATTAAGTTGACTTTTTCTCACAACAAGGTCGGAAATCATTAAAAGACATGAACTTTGTAAATCAGAATATAGCTCTAGTCCTTTTAAATCGAAGCATACAGTATCTCTATGAATGTCAACATTGGTTTTATTATCAAGAAAACGTCCATAAGGTGTATTACCACACCATGACTTTAAAATTTTTCCGATTCTATTTAAAGAAGTTTCACTATGCTTTAAAAGCTTGTCTTTTAATTGGGACAATGTAGGAGAATTGTTTTCATTGTAAATTTCAAGTATGGCCTGCTCAATTTCAGACTTTTCAAGTTTTTTTAAGTTTGATTCTGTTTCTTCTTTTGTCATGCTTTCTATGAGTGCCAATAAGAATTTAATTTTTTCATTACTTGGTGACTGTTCATTAGGGGCAAGATCAAAAGGGTTTATTGAGATTCCTGTGTCTAGGCCAAGAGGTATATATTGACCTGATAAGTTATCACATACTTTTTTATAAGAGCCTCCAATGTCCACAATAAAAATTTGTGGGTTTTCTTTCAATTTTTGAATCAATAGTAAATTTGTTAAAAAACTTTTACCTGAGCCACTACTTCCAGAAATAATTTGATTTGGATTTGTTAATTCACTAGAAAATGGATTAAATTTAAAAATATTCCCCATTCTTGAGCGTAAAATAACTTTTGGTTCTTGATGACCATTCCAAGGGCCATATACAGGAAGAATATCTGCAAGGTTTGATGTTTTTATTCTTTTTGTTCTCTCTTGTACCCGAGCATTGGGAAAAGAGAAATTTTTGAATATATCAAAGCTAGCAATTGTTTCTTCAAGGCCTTCAGCTCCATCTAAATCCCTCAAAAGCATAAGTGCTTGAGAAACTTGATCTTCTAATTCATCTTCTGATTCTGAACGTAATAGAATGTTTAGACCAAAATGAAATACTTTTTCACCACTTTTAACTAACTGAGATAGGAGTTCTTCTAAGTCTTGAAATTTCGCTTCGCTTTCTAAGTCAGATACTCCAGTCTGCTTTCCATAAACCATTGAAAAAGTTAATCTTCTTTGAGTTTGCAAACTTTCTATTTCTTTTTGTTGATCAGGTACTGATATTGATAAAAAGAGCTTTGAATCAAAAGGAAGTTGTCTAAGCGAGCTGGCCATCGTGGAATATGTTTGGCCCGGTAGGATCTTCAATGATATTACCTTGTGTTTCATTTTGCCAAGTGAAAATCCAGTTTCGCTTATTACAGAATCGGTAAACGTGACCGCATCTCTTATATCACTTGGGTCATAACTATCCATTTTTATCTTTTGCTTTTTTGAACGAATTGGATTCCATTGGTCGTATAATTCAGAAACAATTTTTTCTGTCTTGATAACATTTACTGACAAGTTCATATTTTCTAGTTGCTGACATACTTCATTTTGTAACTTCTTTAATGATCTCACCTCGTTTTGAAAATTTTTCTCTGAAATTTGAGGAAATAAATGTTCATTTGAAAATATACTTTTTCGAGTCAAAAGAGACTTTGTAAGAGGTTTTCTAAGAATAAGTTTGAGTTTATGCGTAGGAATAAAGCCTAAATCATCTTCATTTCTTAGCTCCTTAACACGCATTAAATTCAATTCTTTTATCAGTTCAGAATTTGATAAAGAACAGAGATTTTCGTTCTCATCAATTGTTTGAGAGTTTCCGTCTGTAATTTCTTGGATAAACTGTAAGTCTATCCCTGAAGGTAATGAGTTCAAGAATTTACATAGATCATCATGGACTTGATTTGCCATATAACTATCGGCACAACTTACATCAAGAGGAATAATCTCAAGGGCAAATCCAATACTTCCATCAGTATAAATTATTACATTATCTTCTACTCCCCATACTTGTAATTGATCACTTAAAATCGCATTCATTTGACCACCTCCTTTTTAATAAGAGGTGGTTCAATTGAAATGCTAGGACTTTTAAATGCTGAGTAAATACCACTTTTGATTTGAAATCTGATCCAGTGTAATAAAAAATTATCAGGCTTTCCTTTCTTACCAAATTTAAAGATAAGTGCTGTTATAATTGGAGGTGACCAAACAAGCATAAACTTATGATCTGTTTGTCCAAATAATAAATTCAAGATTGCAAGCATCATAAAAATAATAAGAAGATCGGCCATTTCAAAACCCCATAAGAGAGTTTTTTTATCGAGGCATTGACTTAGTGGTGTACATTTTAAACCCATAATTTTCTCCTCTAGTTCACAAGACCACGAATAAAACTAACAATTGACTGTGCTCCAAAACCAACACTTGCACCTATAATTGCAAGAATTAAATGTGAGCGAGCATTAGGACTTCCCATCAGAAAACTAAAACCGGCCCATACAAGACCAATTACTGACAATAGTGGTAGAATTGTTCCAATGAATTTTTGTTGAATTGCATTGAGTGAAGATTCAACACTCGCCATAGCAAACTCGGGAATGAATAGAATGCATAGTAAACATAATGTGGGTATAATAAATTTTATTTGTTTCATAAATATAGACTCCTTTAAGTGAGTTCTTTCTTCGTTCTTGGCATGATCTTCAAGCTCTAGGAGTCTGTATTTTTTGGTTTTGATTATTACTCTGCTGGAAATAAGCTCATATAAAGAGATGCATTTAAAAGTTCAAACTTAATGGCCATATATGTTTTTAAGTCTTCTTTAATCTTAGCCATTCCTACAGGGTTAACAAATTTTAAACCTTCATTTGTTTTCACCATTTTTGAAAAGATTGTATAAGTTAGATGATCTTTATTTTTTCTTACAAAATATGTAATAGTTGGAAACAAATTTAATCTAACTTTGTAGTAATCATCATCAACTTGATAAATTGCATTTCCTGCATATTTAGAGTTATGGATTTGCCCTTCAAAACATTTTCCTGATACGATTTCAAATTTATTCATTTCTTTCTCCCTTTCCTGATAAAGCATTAATTAATAATTTTAATTTTCTTGTTTTTGCTTTTAATTTTTTGTTTCTTTTTATTTCTTTTTCTGTGACTTGATTAATAAGTTGTTTCATTTCTAAGGCCAATTGATTCTTCATACATTTTGCCCAGCATTGATTTCCAACTGATAGATAATTTTTTCAATACGCTCAAATGTTCGCGATAAGTTCGGATTGTGAATAATCTCAGAAATAGAGAGTACTCCAAACCATTCACGAATAGCTGATTTAATGTTTTTTACTGCTTTTAGATTCATTACAATTTCCTTTAAAGTCTCGTTTCGATATAAAGTCGAATTTGATCTTTTTGATTTTCATTTTGAATATATTTATGGGACTTTATGAGATTGTACTCATATCTGTGTTGAGTCTTATTAAAACTGCTCATCAATTTTAGAATTTTATTTTTTAATAATTTAAACAAAACCATTCTTTTCTCCTGTTAGAAGTTATTAATGGTTTTATCTATTGCGGATAGTGTGCCAACTTTTCTTCAAAGAGATTTTGACGAGAAATTATGTATTTAGATAAGAATTTTGATTAGTCTTGCGTTAGAAACTATCGCAAAAAAGTATCGTGCAAAAGTTAATATGTATCGCACGCGATAGTTATTTTATAGGTATGGAAAGTTTCTTGTGACTTTATTTACTGGTGAATTTAGAAGATGATTAAATCCATCAACACTTACTAATTTAATAGCATTTGGATTAATATAGGTGATGTATTGGCAGATTTTAATATATTTTTGTTTTGTTTTATTTATATCTAATTTTTCATGGTGAGCAAGGCGATTTCTAAAGTCTTTAATAGACTGCAAATCTTTCGCAATATCGGCCATATCGTGTTCTATATAAGTATGCTGATAAGGGTAATGGGGGAATAAACCTTTTATTTGCGAACCACTTATAAAACGAAAATGGTGAGAAAGGCACTCATGCCAGAATCCAAATGTTAATCTTGCAATAATATCATCATTAATAACATTTCTTGTTTTTATTTCTCTTGTTGCTCTTTGAAAAGCCCATGCTTCTTGTTTCTCTAAACTCTCAAGTGCTTTATTGTTAAAAGATGATTTTGGGAATTTATGAGGTAATTGATTATGAAGGGATTTAATTTTTAATGGCCATTCACAGTTTTTAAAACCATTTACGCTAAACCATTGATTCCATTCCTTTACAATTCTATTTCGCAATAGGACTTCAAAAATAGCGGTTGCCTCCCATACGGACTGACTAACGATTATATTATAACGATAAGCTCTTAAACCATCAATTTGGCTTCGGTGTGGACTTACATAGGGAGTAAACCTTGCTTGGCTTAAATCATCTATTATTGAGTTAACTTTTCTCTGAATTTTCAACTAGTTATCCTTACTTGATATTTTAGTCATTTTAGCCGATAATAGAGGTAACGACAGCCGATTGATTCTGGCTCATAGGGTTTACTTTTGTATTCGCCAGTGAGGGACTTTCGGCTATTTTTTTGCCTAAAATTCTCAAATATTATATCTCGTAAGCGTTAAAGTTCAAGATTTTTTAATCTAGGATTCTGTTTTCTTCTTTTGCTCTAATCCAAAAAAGAATTAAAGCGATAGTGAAAATAAACCTATTTAATGGGTTTAAAAGTAAGAGTCCTGAATGGGCAATTAAATAACCTAGATACATCGGGTGTTTGGTAATTCGATAAATTCCACTAGTGACTTTCTTACCTCGTTTAGCAGGAGAGACACCAAGCTTAAATCCTAAATCAATAGTTGCAAATGTAACAATTAAAAAACCAAGAATTGTAGTGAGATTTAAAACTAGTATTGTTAAATTGCTGATCTCATCAGCAGGAGCAGAGAGATAAAATAAAGGCAATGCACTGGAAGCATAGGCCGTGATGGCCATTTTTTTTGAGCTTGTTTTAATTGCTTCTTTTCTTTTACTTAAAAAGTATGAGGCAATTACATCTCTAAAGCATAATGAAATAAAAAAAAGTTCCTGTGATATTGTCCACCGATAAAATGCAATCATGCCAAAAACAAGCATAATTGCACTACCAATATATTTCTTTATATCAAGACTTTCTTTTACTGATATGGTCATCATTATTAAATTCCGGGTTCTCCACGACCATCAGCTTTTGGCATATTAAAAGTCGTAGGCTTCTTTCCTTGCTGTAATTGTTTCTTTAAAATTTGAATGAGGGCTTTTTCTTTCTCTGCACTTGAAAGATTAGAAAATTGTATATTTTCAATTTTTTCGATAAGTGATGGTATTTTATCCTCAATAGGTTTTTGAGATTCGTAGTAATTTGCTACTGTCTGAGCACTTGCACTCATGGCAATAATTAGTGATAAAGATTTTAAAGCTAATTTTTTCATTTTTTTACTCCTTTAATAAATTGTTCTATAAGTTCTATTGTTTGTTGTGGGTTTTCATAATGTATAAAGTGGCCAGCATCTTTAATCATTTCTAACTCAAAACCACCTAGATTTGCTTGATTCTGTGCCGATTCTTTTGGTAGAACATTATCAACTTCACCAAATAATAATAATTTGGGAATATTTTTGTTTTTAAGTTTGATTAACTTATTTTCTTTTAAGCTCGCTTCACTGATTGCATGGCTATAATTATTCACTGATAGGGTATCATTTTTTATCGCGTCTATCATTAATGAGGAATGAGAAGGATTAAAATAAAAATCTTTAAAATGTATATACCAATCTTTATAAACATCATTCGATGGAAATGAAGCAAGCTTATTTGTCAGAGCATCGCCTTCTATAGACTTAAACTTTAAAAAATTATCATTTAATACCTTGAAAGCGTCCTTACTAATAGGTGTTGCTAGACAAACCAAACCTTTTATATTGTTTTGACTTTGCTCTGCAAGATCAACCGCTTGAATACCACCAAAGGAATGTCCACATAAAATGACGTTCTCTAAATCACATATATAATCTTTAATTTCATTAAGCAGATTTTTATAGTTTGGCTCTACCTCCAGTGGAGATTTTGTTCCCATTGGATCAAAGAAATGGAGTCTTGCTATCTTGCTGAGAGGTTTTAATTTATGAAATGAATATGAGCTAAGGCCAGGGCCTCCAGCTAAAAATACTAAATTGTAATTCATATCATTCTTAAAACCATTCATCTTAAAATCTCGCAAGTTTGGGCCTTCCATTACGACCTTGAGGAATTATATTTTCAATATTTAATTTTTTTATTCTTCTATGAAGTGTTGAAAAATGAATTCCCAAATCAGTGGCTGCTTTTTTCTTATTTCCTTTATATTTGATTAAAGCTTCCATTATAAGATTTTTTTGCTCTGAAACAATTAATGTTTCAAATTCAATTTTCTGTTTTTCATGTTTATTTTTACTTTGTTCAATTAGGTTAAGAGATTTGTATATTATAGAATCATCAATTGTTTTTCTGTGCGAATAGACATAAGCACGTTCAATTGTGTTACGCAACTCCCTTACATTTCCGGGCCATGAATAACTTTTTAATGCATGAATAGCAGAAGGTTCAAAACTAAAAAATTCACCTTCACTCAATTCATTTAAAAACATAGTCGCGTAGTATTCTATATCTTCAGGTCTTTCTCTTAGTGGTGGAAGTGTGAATATAAATGTACTAAGTCTTTGTTGGAGATCGAGTCTAAATAGGCCGTCTTCAACAAGTTCATCTAAATTGTGATGTGTAGCCGCGATGAAGCGTGTATCAATTTTCTTAGGAATTGTTTGTCCAACTGGTAGGACTTCTTTTTCTTGAATTGCTCTTAGAAGTTTTGCTTGTATTTCAGGTGAGCAATCTCCAATTTCATCTAGAAAAAATACACCATGGTGAGCTTGCTCCAATAGACCAATTTTATCAGTAGTTGCCCCTGTAAACGAACCTCTCTTATGCCCAAAAAGTTCTGATTCTGCGGTTTCTTTAGGAATACTCGCCATATTAGCTGCAATTAACCTTTTTCCTAGAAATTGAGAAATATATTTGGCCATATATTCCTTTCCAGTTCCTGATTCACCATTTATTAAGATTGAAGCATTGCTATTTGAAGTTAATAGTTTATCTAGGTTTCTAAATATTTGCTTCACTTTTGGTGATTTCGTTTTAAATTTTACGTTTTTATTATTTTTCTCTTCTTCAAGAGCTTTCTTTTTAAGTAAACCTTTTCTAATTGCTAATCTTAGTATTTCGTCATGCTCTCCATCTTTTGTTACAAAATCAATAAGTGGTCTTTTCATAGCTTCAACTACGCGCTTTGTATCTTTGTCTCCACTTAGAACAATGAAAGGCATATTTTCTAAATATGTTGATATATAATCAATTAAATCTATCCCATCATCTTCATGACCTTCAAAATTCAAATCAACAACAACGAGAGATATGCTACCATTTTTAAGATATTCTTTTGCATCTTTTATATTAGTAGCAGTAAGGACTTCAAATTCATCAGAAAGCAGTAATTCACAGCTTTCCAAAATTCCTCTGTCATCATCAACAAATAAAATAAGTTCTTTATTCATATATTATCCTTCTAACCTAATATCAAAACAAGCTCCACCCATAGCTGACTGTCGATAAATGAGCTTACCTTGATGTAATCTTATTATATGATTAGCACTAGAGAGGCCTAATCCAAGTCCATTCTTTTTTGTAGATTTACCTCGGCCTTGTAAAAATAGTGAAACTTGTTCACTTTCAATGCCAGTGCCATCATCTGAAATTGTTATAGATATTTCTTTGCCTATCTTGTTTATTGCTATTATGACCATGCTTTTTGCAGATTCAATTGCATTTACAACTAAATTACTAATTGCTCGTCCAAGCATCATATTATCGTGAAAGACATCACTAATTTCTTGATCATAATTTTCAATTATTTCTATATTCTCATATTCAATTAGGGCCAACTGAGCTTGTCCTGTGGCTTTTTGGACTGAATCATTCAGGTTTTGAAGCTTGGGTGATATGTCTACTTTTAGATGACCTTTAGAACTTTGTATTTGAAAAAGAATTTGCTCAGCAATTTCTGCAATTCTAGTTTTTGCAAATTCTTTCTTTTCTGTAGAAATATTTTCTTTGTTAATAACTTTTACCATCTGCTTTAATGCGGCAATAGGTGTATGCAAGTCATGAATTAGTTTTTTATACGCATTTATTGTCAGTGCTTTAGCTTTGCTTTTTGCTAATTTTTCATTACTAGAAATAAGATTCTCTTGAGTAGAAATAATTGCATTAAATATATTTTCCAATTCTTTTATTTTGAATTTTTTAAATACTGTAGAATTATTAAAATCTTTTAAATTATAAATATTTTGTTCAAGTTCTTGTATAGGAGTTAATGCCTGATTTGCTGTATGAATGATCTTAGTGGCAAATAAATTTAAAATGACAAAGTTTAAAGCAAATACAATTAGACCAATACTGATTACCATTATTATAATATTTTTCAGTGGTGTTTCCATAATAACATAAGCATTCAATTCATTAGGCCCGTGAGGTCTTTTTATTTTTTGGATGCTTACTAAGTCATGTCTTGTTAGTGAACTGTTGAGACCTATTACATTTTGACCGATTAAATTATATTTGTGGCCAATTAATGAAGAATCATTTGTTGATATTATGACTTCATTATTGTGAATGACTTTTAATTTTATCCCTTTCTCAGTCGCCAATGAACTTGAAAATCTTTGAAGTTCCGGCCCATCTTGGGTTTCTAATAAATTTGAAATATGGCCTGAAATTGCTTTTAAAAATGTTAGATCATTATGCGAATAAAATTTTAATAACGCATATCCAGCAATTGTAGCTGATACAAAAGCAATAGCAAGAGGAAGCACATACCTAAATGGTATAAACTTTTTAGATAAATGCTCGCTTAATGATAATGTTTTATTCATTAACTCGCTCCAAGAGACATTTAGTATCAAAATGAATTTTTCTATAATCTATATATGCTACGGCCAATAAATTTGGTTTAAAGTTTTTCACACATGAATCAAGCCAGTAATGAGGCCTTGAATGAAATAGATTTACAGATAAAGCCAACTCATCAACTCTTTTGGCAATTTTTTCATAGATTTCATTCCTATAAAGTCTATCTCTCATACTTCTAGCTTTTGCCAATAGTGAATCTATTATTTGATCTTTCACGCCACTGTAATTATCTGGATTAGTAGAAGAGAAATTTCCAAGGATAAATTCACTATCTGGATAATCAACTATCATTGACACTAAAAAGGATTGTAATGACTTATTTTCATAATTTTTCATCATATTTTTCCAATCCATAAGTTCTATTTTAATTTTCCATCCTTTGTTTATTAGTTCAGTCCTAAAAAATTGAGCAATCTCTTCTGCTTTATCTAGTTCTTTTGGTATTGTAATAACAATAGGGGAATGTTCAGGAATAGGGCCTAGCTTCAAGTTTTTATCTACAAGTTTTATATGGCCCGGAAAGCCCTGAGGAATTTGACCATAGGCCTTAGCTGAACTTGGGTAAAATAACTTTCTAAATTTCTCACTATCAATACTTAATTTAAATGCTTTTCTCACTTCTAATTTATCAAAAGGAGCTAAGCGAGTATTTAATCCAATAATCCATGTGTCCGCAACGATAGTGCTAATATCTTGGCCTTTTTTAAATACACTCTCCATACCGCTTAGAGGCCAGCTAGATAGGTCATGAATTTTTCTTTCTTTAGCTTCTGCCATTGCTTGAGCCTGATCAACTGCCCTTAATATGATGTTTTTAAGTTTGGCCTTCTCATTATGATAATATTCATTCCTTACTAACTTTATGTTTGTATTTCCAATCTTTTGAACCCTAAATGGGCCAGCACCAATTGGCGTATCAAAGAAATTTTCATTCCTTAATAGTTTTGCAGGAAGAATTTTAGCTGTTCCACCGGCCAATACATAAAGAATTGGAGGAAAGGGATTTTTAAGCTCAATAGAAACTGTATGAGAATCAATCTCACGAATATTCTGTATCACCTCATAATACTTTCTTACTTTACTGATAGGAGCTTTAAGGCGATTCAAAGATACAACTACATCATAAGCAGTAACTGAGTCACCATTATGAAATTTTGCGTTTGGATTAAGTTTAAATGTTAAAATTTTACCATCTTCGCTAGTTTTCCAACTCTGTGCAATTCCTTCTTGGACTCCATAGTTTTCAGTAAATTTTAAAAGTCCTTCATAAACTAATTCAGAAAATATCAATGATGCCCCATCATTCATTTGAGCAGGGTCGTAGCTCACAGGTTTAGAATAAATAGCTTTTACATAAGGAATATCAATATGAGCTGTAGGAGCTTTAAATTTCCAAAGCCCAATAATTCCTAAAATGAATGTCACCGCAAAAATTGCTTTTTTCATTTTTATTATCTCCGCAAAGCCTATAGGCAATCTCAATGCCAGTATTAAAGCCTGCTTATTTGAATGTTATAGAATATTTGTTTAGTTTATATGGCAAGCGTCATTTGGAAAAAGTGTAATCTTTTCAATATATTAGAATTCATAGTGACAATCTTCTGATGTAGTAGTGGCAAAAGCTATTGGAAATTGGCTAAAAAGTATCGCAAGCACGCGATACTTAAAACTATAGCACGCGATAGTTTTTGCGATACTTTCCTTTATAAATAGTAAAAATCGTCAAAGCCTGACTTTCAACTCTATCCTTTTTACATGGTACATAGGATTTTATTGCGATGTATTGTTTTTCTGCGTATTATCTCAACATTAGGAATTAAAAAATAACCGTTATGAAAATAACATTACTTTAATGAGCAGAAGCTCGAGGAACAAAATTATGAAATTATTACTATTAGTAGGATTGTCAGTGTTATCGGTATCATCATTTGCTTCAACAGCACAGCTAGAT
>CALAJP010000225.1 GCA_937922815.1 uncultured Saprospiraceae bacterium | reverse complement strand
ATTATCATCTTTTCAAGACTTGTTACTAACCTCATTCCCAAATACTTTGTATCTTTGGAAAACAAGAAAAGCAAAAAATGATTCAGAAATATCCTATTTCCATACAAGATTTTGAAAAGCTGCGTAGCCAGAATTTTGTTTATGTAGACAAAACTCAGTTTGCCTTTCAACTAGCTGACATAGGAGGGTCGTATTTTCTGTCTCGTCCCCGCAGGTTCGGAAAATCATTATTTCTTTCCACCCTTGCTTGTATCTTCGAAGGTAAAAAAGAACTCTTTGAAAATACTTTTATCTATGACAAATGGGATTGGGAACAGCGTTTTCCTATTATTCGCATTTCTTTTAGTAATATTGGGCATCAAGAATTAGGCTTAGAACAAGCCATTCGAAAAAGGCTTTTAAATATATATTTAGAGTATGAGTTAGAAGCGGTAAGCCACAGTATTTCTCAACTTTTCAAAGAACTTATTTCTTTACTTCACAAAAAGTACAATCAAAAAGTAGCCGTACTCATAGATGAATATGACAAACCCATTATTGATAATCTGGGTGAAGATGAAATTCCAATAGCCTTAGCCAATCAAAAAACGCTAAAAATATTTTACTCCATCCTCAAAGATGCCGACCCACATTTAAAGCTAGTTTTCATTACGGGAGTATCTAAATTTACACAAGTCAGCATATTCTCGGATTTGAATAATTTGTTTGACATGACTTTGAGCAGTCGGTTTGGTGGAATCTGTGGCATTACGCAACAAGAATTGAAAGATTATTTTTCACAAGAATTATCTATTCATAATCAAGATGATATCCAAAACTGGTATAACGGCTATACTTGGGATATGAAAACCTATGTTTATAATCCGTTTTCATTACTTAATTTTTTCATTGAAGGAAAATTCAAAAACTTTTGGTTTAAAACGGGAACGCCCACTTTTTTAATTGAGTTGGCAAAAAAAGAAAAACTTTACAAACTAAATAAAGTCCAATCCACTGAAAGTCAGTTTGATACTTTCGATATTAATAATTTAAGTAGTAAAAGTATTTTATTTCAAACCGGTTATTTGACATTTAAATCCTACGATTCCAGTACAGATATTTATACATTAGGATATCCAAACAAAGAAGTGAAACAATCATATTTAGAAGCCTTAACTAATGCTTTTACTTCAAACCAAGAGAATAATGCAAAAATATTAGTCGCTGAAATTAGGAACTGTTTAATTGAAAGAGATACTGAAAAGCTAAAAGAAACGATCAATTCTCTTTTTGCTAGCGTTCCTTATGATTTGTGGAAAAAAGACAATGAACATTTTTACCATGCCATTCTTCATTTGACTTTCAAGATGATGGGCATTTATACACTATCGGAAGTACACTCGTCACGAGGCAGAATGGATGCTTTGGTTCAATTAGGTAATGTTATTTATGCTTTTGAGTTCAAATTGGATAAAACTGCAGAAATTGCCATCCAGCAGATCAAAGACAAAGGATACCTCGAACCTTTCAGAAATGAAAGCAAACCTTTATTCGCTATTGGCGTTAATTTTTCTACTGAAATGAAGGCGGTGGAGGAGATTTTGGTGGAGGAAGTATAGTTTGAGTTAGGCAAAACATTACTTTTCAACAAAACTACCTATTCAATCTTTTGATTGGCTGCGTTCAATGCATTCTATCCCCTCTCAAAGACAAGGTTGGTAAAAAATCCGCCTCATAAGCTAATATTTCTTGCCAACGAGTCATAGTCACTTCTTCTCCACAATATTGTTTAGCTAATTTCAAGAATAGTTTATAATGACCAGCTTCAGCAACCATAAATTTGTGGTAAAACTCTCTTAATTCCTCCGCAGAAATATGTAAGGATAACAATCTAAACCTTTCACAAGAGCGAGCTTCAATTAATGCACAGATCAACAAACTATCTAACATTCTACCCTCTGGAGAGCCGCCTTTTCTTTTGAAATCCATCAATTTATGAACATATTCATCTTTTCTTTGCTTGCCCAGAGGCAAATTTCTTTTATCCATTTCTTGTAAAACCAAACGAAAATGCCCCCATTCTTCGGTGACGATTGGAGCTAATTCTCTAACCAAATCATGATGTTGAGGAAATTGTTGAATTAAAGAAATACAAAAAGTAGCTGCTTTTTGTTCACAATAAGCATGGTCTGTTAAAATTTCTTCTAAATCAATCTCAGCCATATTTACCCAACGTGGATCGGTTGGTAAATTTAATCCTAAAGTAGTTTTTGAATTTTCCATGATATTTATCTTTTAGCTTCACTCAAACAGTTTAGTTGATTCATGAAAAAATCAACATTAAAAATAGGGTAATCCTCATACCCTGTACTCCAAATCAATCTTGCTTTATCTAAAGCCACGGTTTGCAAATCCTTACGCACCTGTAACGGGACGGCATATTGAACGTTATACAAGGTGGTTTTAGTATCAGGGTCAAATACACCTCTCGCGGTACGTTGACAGGTTAATTTTAAGGTATTTTTATTTACAAATTTTAGCGTCATGACACTCCCTTTTTCCAACCATCCGTACTCTTGTATAGCTGTATTTGATGCAATTGTGATATCCATTGACAAAACAATTCCATCTTTACGTTCCGTAAGTTTACCGTTTACGTTCAAAAAGTTATTTCCTTTGAAAAAAGGACGCAATTGGTCACTGGTATAAGAAAAGAATGGTTCTTTCTGAGTTTCATAAACTTGTAGTCCTGTAATTTCATCTGTCGATGTTTTAATTTCACTGCACTTAGGCACTGGAGGATTAAATTGAGTATCTAAGTTCTTATTATATTTCTGTACCTCAGGTCTATTTTTAATATTCGAAACGTCTCTTTGTTGACTTACTTCAGAAGAAAAACCATCAAAAGTAGAAGGGTGTACCTCCTCTATATAAGCAACTAAATCGGTTGCCTTGCCATAGGTTATTTTTGATAAAAACTCTATTTCTTTTTTAACGTTTTTATAGCTTTTATTCGCACTTTTCAACTGTGAATGAGCGTTTTTATAATCATTTCTTAATGGTTCTAATTGATTTTCAGACCAACCTATTTTCGTCTTTTCTTCAATCTGAATCCTTAGTGCTTCTTTATTAACTTTAGAATTGTTAAGGAAGTCATTTTTTAATTCTAATTCTGCTAACTTTTTCTCTATCAGTTCAAGCATTTTGTTTTTTGCCAATTCCGCTTTTGCACTATTGACATCAGTCTGAGCGTTTAGACCATTGGTAACCAAAAGAAATAAAAAAATAAAAAATAAGGTATATGCTCTAAATAAAATATTCATTTATGGGGATTTACTTTCGTAAAAAATTACAACCTCAAAGATACAATATTTTATAACGGTAAGGAATTTCATATAGTTGAAAATAACATTCGATTTTTAATCATTAAAATGCTAAATGTTATTAACAATTTAGGTTTTCGTATTTAAAAAATGTAGAATTTTCTGTAAACTCCATAGGATAATCTACTTTTTTAGAAAATGGAAGTAGAAAATTCGTATTTTCACCGTAAATATAATACATAACAACTTCTGGAACGTAAAATTTATTTCATGATTACAAAATACAACCTGAAAAAATTTCAATTGCTTGCTACCTTACTACTCTGTTTTGGTACTCTGCTTAACGCACAAGCCATATTCGAACTAAATATAGAAGATGGCTCTGCACAAGGCACTTATCCTTTAGGGGAAAGTAACTTTTCTCTCAACAGGTGTGCTGGAGATTACATAGACACAATGGTAATCGCTTATGACGAGAATCAAGACTCTACCCTTTTCTGCTCTGGTGAAGAGAATAATAACATCCAAGGTAAGTTTGCACTTATCGACAGAGGAACTTGTAATTTCATTCAAAAAGCCGAAAATGCATTAGCTGACGGGGTGTCTGGTGTTTTAATTTGTAACGACCCTACCGATAATGATATTGTAACTATGGTTGGTGGCGACTTAGGAGACCCTAAATTAGATATTCCTGTTGTTTTTGCTGCGGATTCAACATGCGTTAGAATTAGAATGGCCATTAATGCGGGTGAAACGGTAGTTGCGGGATTCAAATATGAGCCTGCTGTATTGACAGAGAGAACCGTTTTGTGGGGAGACCAACCAGGTGAAGGTGATTTTGCTAACGGGCTAAATGGTTGGACTGTAATTCGCGATTCATGTGATTTAGGTGGTAATCCTTTTCAATCCGATGAAAATTTATGGGAACATGTCGAAGGTTTGGTTTATAATAAAGATACATCTTTAGCTTTAACGATTAGTTCCAACACTGCTTGTAATGGTTTCATGTTATTCAATTCTGCATACTTAGACCATGCTGGTGACTTAGATAACAATCAAGGAGGTGGAGAATGTCCATCAATACAATTTGCAAGTTTGGTATCTCCTGTTATTGATTTGAGTGGACATGATGGAAAAATTTCTGTAAGTTATTATCAGATAGCAGCCACTTTTGGCTCTCGTTTCTTTATAGAATGGTCAGAAGACGGTGGTGATACATGGAGGTTTGTAGAAACAAATACCGAATTGAATCAAAATACACAAACAGAACAACAACGTGTGGTTAACCTATGGGATGCAACACCTACTGACGCTTTCAGAATTAGGTTTACGGGGATTATGGATTATTATCATTGGGCAATTGACGACGTATTGATTACAAGTGCTCCTGACAACGACTTTACGGTTTCTTCCATTGCTATTCCTCATTCATTTGTTACTCCTGGTAGTCAAGTCGATAGCTTCTTATTTTTTACAGAACTTATCAATAGAGGTTCTTCTGAATTGTTAAATGTACAAGTACAAAACGATATCGTATCTATTGAAGAAAATTCTATAAACCTTGTTCACAGAGATTCCGTAACCTTAGATACCTTAGCCTTTGAAGATACTACTTATGTAGGAACAAATACATTATTTAGGTTACCTGATTCAACAGGTTTATATTTCGTTAGAGCTGGAGCAATTGATTCGGCAAGTGCCGATGAATCGTTGGAAGATAATTTCTTTGAATATCCTTTCTTCGTTTCTGATGATTTATTTGCAAAGGAATTTAACGTAGGGAGACAATCTGTTTTCTTCACAACGCCAACAACAAATGGGTTCAGAATTGGTAATGTATTTATAACAGGAATTACGGGTGATACTTACCGTGCTGATACGGCATACTTTTCTTTGGGGACTCTATTTGAAACGGTAAGAGGAACTGATATTCTAATTGCTACGCTTTATGAATATAATGAAGATGACGCTTTTGGTACACAAGAGATATTTAGTGCACAAGAAGATGAATTAACACCCGTAGGAACAGGAGCTATTTCTGTACCATCTGACTACGAAGCATTCGAGTTATTACCTGTTCGTTTGACGAGTGTTACTGGAGCGACAAACCCTATAACACTAAAAGATACAACATCTTATCTATTAGCATTAGAATGGATACCTCCACAATCAAAAAGAACAGACACGGTTTCTTTTGCCATTACTTCCCAAAGCCAAGTAGATTATCTTGCTACAACAAACTTGTATGTACGAAGTCCAACAATGGTTTCTGTAGGAAATGATAGAACATTTAGTCCTTTCTTTCAAGATGGTAATTTTACAGTTCCCGTCATTAGAATGACAATTACAGACCAGCCTGTTGATATTGTTGATGATGTAGAAAAAACTATTAGCGGAGATTTAAATGTTTTCCCTAACCCCGCAAACGATTTTATAAACGTAGAACTTACGTTGGATCAGCTTTCAACTAATGTAAACTATACACTTTATGATTTGAATGGTCGGGTGTTAAGGCAATTACAACGAAATAACATTAAACAACATGTTGAATCTATTTCGGTTTCTGATTTGAATACAGGAGTTTATCTTCTTCAAATTAGTACTGATGTGGGGCAAGTTGTTAAAAAGGTATTGGTAAAATAATTATCAATCCATATTTTTATAAAAAAAGACAACCTGAACTCAGTTCTGGTTGTCTTTTTTTATAATTCCAATTTCTTTAACCACTAAACTTTATTTATGAAGTACTTATTCACATTAGCAGTTCTACTAACTTTTTTGTCTTGTGGGAACGAGCCTACCAAAACAGAAGCTCCCCAAACAGTAAAAAAGATTCTTTCACCTTATGTTTCTACGGTAACTGAAGCACATCAACTTGGAAAATTTTCTTCCAAGAAGGTTCTCCAAGCCGATTTACAACTTTTTTTCAGAGGTAACGAAAGATTAAATGCTACCTTAACTTTAACCACCGATAGCCGTCGAGGAAAAATAACCCTTAAAGATGGTAAAGAAATTTATATAAATGATAATATTGTAAAAGCTAGTCCCGAATTCGACAAACCTCTATCCGTAAGGTTTGATGCCTATACTTGGTCGTATTTCTTATTATTGCCCTATAAATTAACAGATGAAGGCACTAAATACTCCTCTTTTACTTCAGACTCCTTGAACAACGAAAAATACCTTACACAGAAATTGAGTTTTGGATCAGGGGTTGGTGACGCTCCTGACGATTGGTACATTTTATACGCAGATGAAAAAACGAAACTACTAACCGCTGCTGCCTACATAGTAACCAAGGGTAAAAATATAGAAGAAGCAGAAAAAGAACCTCACGCCATCAAATATGAAGATTATATCACCGTTGACGGAATTCCATTTGCTAGTAAATGGACTTTTTGGGACTGGTCAGAAAAAGAAGGTTTGTCAAACCAGTTGGGGAATGCCAATATAACCAATATCAAGTTTATAGATGATGCATCGTTTGAAGCACCCAAAGATTTTATACAAATAGATTAATCAAAATAAAATAGCCTCTTATCAAATGGATAAAAGGCTATTTTTATGTGGAGCTGGAGGGTTTCGAACCCTCGTCCAGTCAAAGCTTCTAAGAGCTTTCTACATGCTTAGTGTATTATTAATTTTCGAGTAAAGTAAAGGCTAACACACACACCCAAAACTAAACCTTAACCTCATTTAATCTCGCCAAAATGCAGAGATCATCACATGGCCAGTCCGAAAGGTCGTTATGTGCGCTATCCTTGTGTATCGGACGTCAAAAGAAGGGCACAAAAGCTAATAATACCTGGTATTATGCAGCTAAAGCGAAGTTATTCTCGCCAGTTAAAATTATGGTTGATTATTATTTGTTAACGGAGTAAATAATCTTGCTCCGACATGCTTACTAAGAGAACAACTTTCCTGTCGATTCCAGTCAGCCCCCAAAAGTATTCTTAATTACAAAGATAGTACTTTGTACATTAAATTACCAACTCATCTCGTCATTACTCTCTAATGAATCGCTTTTACCTTCATTTTCTCTCTCCGCAGCGATTTTATCTTCCCATTCTTGTTGACGTCTATCAAATTCATCATAATCAAAATCAGGCATCAACTCTTCTTTTACATGGTTAATACTTTCTTCTAAAGAACGAAGAAATCTATTAAAATCTTCTTTGTACAAAAAGATTTTATGTCTTTCGTAACCATCTCCATTAAATCTCTTTGTGCTTTCTGTTAATGTAAGATAAAAATCTTCACCTCTTGTTTTCTTTACATCAATAAAGTAAGATCTACGTTTTCCTGCTCTTACTTTTTTCGAATAAACAATATCCGATTTGTTGTTTTTCCTATCGTTTTCCACGTTAAACTTATTTTAGTTTTCTATTAAACAAAAAATTATGCATTCAATTGAAAAAGCATATTAAAAGGTGCTTATTATCTCAACAAAATAACTATCTCATAATTGAAAGTAATTATTTTATCACCAAACAACTTCAATTTCTGACACTAAAATAATCCATATAAATGAAATATTTATCAAAAAAACAGAAAAAAAACATTTTTGTACATTCCGACAACAGAAGTAGAATTGTATTCCAATGTAATTTTTTATTTTTTTCCTTTCAAAAAATTTGTTTAAATTCTCAATTAGAACTAAATTGCCTTCACAACATTAACTACACTGTCTCTTATTTGGAATAATTTCAATTAACACCTCAAATGTTTCGTTTTTATCAAATTATTCTAATAATATTTTAAAAATACCCTAAAAAGGGTATAACGTCTAACTAAAAAGAGTTTAACTTTGCACTGTTGATTTTTTGGAAACTTCCTTACATTTTCAACTTCACGTTACTACAAAAATTTCAAATCTTTTGATTTGTTAAAGATATATAAGATGTAATCGGTTTATGGGATGGCCTCTCTTCAATTTTTTGAAGGGGGGCTTTTTTGATTACGATACTTAATGGTAATATTTCGTCTAAAAGTTTTCATATTATTTCTATAACTCATATATTAAAATCCTTTATTTTTATATTTTTGATATCAATCTAATTCCATCACCCCTCTTCACTATAATTATTTCGTATGTTCTACCATTTGAAAAATTCAATAATAATTCCTACTCTACTCTTATTATTGTTTGTAGGATGTAAATCAAAAAAAAATATGATTGCTGAAAATGTCCATGAAGAAAAGCTAATTACAGCGGGTCTTTCTTCTTTTGTGCTTGATGTAAATATTGATGCTTACACTCTTGAAACCATTATTCAGAATGAATTACCTACTCCTCTGTATCAAGAAATCACTCCAGAACAAACAATAGTTGCAGAAAGAAACGGCAATATTCAATTAAACTTTCTTGCCAATGCTCTCGAATATACAATTCCATTAAATATAGCATTTAAGAAAAAAACACTCTTCGGTGAGGTAGGCGGAGATGGTTCAATAACCTTAACATTACGCAGCAATTATACCATTGATAGCGATTGGTCTCTAAATACTACCACTTCATTAACCAACTATCAATGGGTAAAAGAGCCAAAATTATCCATTGGCGGTATCAACATATCTTTAAGTTTGCTCAAAAGTACCATCGTAAGTCAAGTAAAAAAACACCTCCCTCCTACTATCGATCAACAAATTACGGAACAGGCCGATTTAAGAAAAATAATCGAAAGCCTCTGGGTAGAACAACAAAAAGGACAATTAATCTCAGAAGATTATGATTTTTGGTTAAAAATGACCCCTGAAAACTTAAAAATATCTTCGTTTAATTTACTTACCAACCGAAAATTAAACTTAAAGATAGAGGAGAAATTATACGCACAATCTTTTTTGGGAAAGCCATCTCATAGACCTCAAATTGATAATTTGATTCCTGAATTTAAACCTGGTAATCAAATTGGAGATGAAATGCATTTGAAGTTATTGACTCATATGCCTTATCCTCAATTGTCTAAAATTACAACTCAACAACTTAAAGGTGAAGAATTTACAGCAAGTAAATATACCGTATCCGTTTCTAATGTAAAGATTTATGACTTAAAAAAACAGATTGGCGTTGATGTACAATTGGAAGGAGATATTAATGGATTATTAAAATTAAAAGGAGTGCCTTTTATTGATGAGGTGAAAAATGTTCCTCAAATTAAAGACATGGTGGTAGATATTAAGACCAAAAATGTACTTTATAGAGCCGGTGCATGGATTTTTAAAGATGAAATTTCTAAACGATTTCAAAGAGAATTAAACATATCTCTCGAAGATAACTTTAATGCTATCAAAGCTCAAATCAAAGATGAATTGCAAAACATAGAAGCGGGGGACTACCTTAATGTTTCTGGTAACCTAAAAGAAATAAAAGTTACAGACACCTATTGGTCTCCACAAGAATTGACTTTGATGATTGAAATAAAAGGTATATTGGGGGCAAGAATAAAAATGCCTAAAAACAATTGACTACTATAAACTTTTTTTATGCATATAGATATTATTAGTATTGTTCCTTCTTTATTAGATAGTCCGTTGAACCATTCTATATTAAAACGTGCTCAAGATAAAGGGATATTATCCGTCGAAATCCATGATTTGCGTCCTTATGGAAAAGGAAAACACAAACAAGTTGATGATTATCAATACGGCGGTGGTGCAGGGTTGGTTATGATGCCAGAACCTCTGGCAGAATTAATCGAAAAATTGATTAGCATTGCTCCTTATGATGAAATCATTTTTTTGACCCCCGATGGTGTTCCTTATAATCAATCCAAAGCCAATTACCTTTCTTTAAAAAATAGGCTTTTATTAATTTGTGGTCACTATAAAGGTATCGATGAACGAATACGAGAAAAATATGTAACCTTAGAAATTTCTATCGGAGATTATGTTCTTTCAGGAGGCGAATTAGCCGCTGCCGTTTTGGTTGACTCTATCGGTCGATTAATTCCAGGGGTTTTGAATGATGGCACCTCTGCCCTTACAGACTCTCACCAAGACCAATTATTGGCACCTCCAGTCTATACTCGACCTTCTAATTTTGAGGGTATGGAAGTTCCGAGTATTCTTTTATCTGGAAATGAAGCGAAAATAAATGCGTGGAGAGAAGAACAAGCCATTCAGCGAACAAAAACAAGAAGACCCGATTTGTTTGAAGAAAATTAAACACTAAACGAAACCGCTATTTTCAATATAATCAATGCATCTAATAAGCCTGAATAATAGATATCATTTACTTTTTGATTTAAAACCCAATGAATACCCAATGCGATAAGTAAATAATATGCAACTAAAGTTAGCGCTAGGTTAACATTATAATACGCCAAATAATAACTTATAAAAACAAAACTGGTAGACAATAATAAGCAGCCAATAATTAACAACTTCGAATTTTCAACCCCTAATGAAGTTGATATGGTATTGACACCTGTCAAGCTATCCAATCGGTTATCACGAATATCAAAGGGTAAGGTGATTGCCAGTAAAAAGAAAAAGGATTCAAAATAATACATAAGCTTCTCCCATTCTCTGTTTTCAATATCATAACTCGATCCATAAACTACCAACCAAGTCCAAAGCCCTGCTATCAAAAAAATTTTGACAAAACCAACATCCCGCAACCGCTTACCAACAAATGGAATCGGTAAAACATAGGCTAAACAAAAAATAGAAGGAATGAGTAAATAGGTTTTATAGGCTAATGGAAAAGATAAAAATAGAACTAAAGACAATATTGCAGAAACAACACCTATTCCTAAAATCCAGTTTTTCAAGCCCAAAATCACCTTAAATCGTTCTTCATTAACCAAAAGCATGGTGTTTTCTAAACCATACAAGCGATGGATAGAATAAATTAGACTTGTAGCAAAATAAACAAATAGTACTTGGTTATCAATACTCAATTCTCCCTTCCAAAGATAGGATTGAAATATAAACATTGCTACTGAAGCTAAACTAATAACTATATTTCCATAAATTATTAGATGTAAACTGTTTTTTGCGATTTTTATAAAATCTATCAACCTTTGCTTTTATAAATCTCCCAATTGGGGACGCATAATAATTTCTTCTACCACGGCAGCATCACTCAAACTCATTGTATGTACAATGGTTTTGGCTACATCTTCGGCAGCCATTAGCCTTTCTTTAGGTAAGTCTACCCCTTTCCAACTATTCGACCAAGTAGCGCCAGGCATTACCGATGTCACTTTTATATTTTTGGGCTTCAATTCTTCTCTCAGTGCTTTCGACAAACCCAATAACGCAAATTTAGAAATAGAGTATGAACCACCATTAGGGTACGCAAGCAGACTCGCTACCGAGCACATATTAAAAATAAAAGCTCTATTAGATTTATAAATCAACGGCAATACGGCTTTCGTTAAATAATATGCACTGTATAAATTCGCATTCATCATCTTTTCCAATTGCCCGTCCTCTTCCTCTGTAACTAATCCAGGTATAAAAACACCTGCATTATTTACTAAAACATCCAAAGTATCGAAGCAAGAATTTATTTGATCGGCAACTTTAGCTATTTGATTTTTTTCGGATAAGTCCGCAGCAAATATAGATACCCTAATATTCGGAAATTGGTTTAGCAGATGCTCCTTAAAAGCAATCAAATCAGTTTCATTTCTTGCCACAAGAAATAAATCGTGACCTGCTTTTGCCATTTCTATAGCGATAGCCGCACCTATCCCCTTCGACCCACCTGTTATCAATACGTTCATAAAAATAGTATCTTTGTATCTTTTATACACTACTCTTTTAGATTTCTACTGAATTAGTAAATTAAAAGATTTGAGTATATTTTGAGTTTTCTAAATAAAATTAGCAAATAAAAATTAGCGACTTTTTACTAAAAGTAATTCAAATATGGTTAAAACAAGTACAAATGCCTAATTTGAACTATAATTTTGCAGTAAAAAGTTTCATTGGAATTGATAAAGGTGATGATAACTCTTTACTTTTGTTATCTATTTTCACCACAGCTTCAACACCTACAATAACAGGTTTATGATAAGGAATGTTTTGTTTCATTTAGGCAGATATTGCAAATTATTAGGGCAAGGGTTTTCAAAACCCGAAAAAGTTTCCATGTATTATAAAGAAACACTACGCCAAATGACAGATATAGGTGTTGGTTCACTGGTTATTGTTGCCTTGATTGCTGCTTTTATTGGTGCCGTAACCGCTATTCAATTTTCTTATCAATTGCAAAGCTCATTTGTTCCGAGGTATTATATCGGGTATATTGTAAGAGATATTACGATTATAGAATTAGCTCCCACCTTCACAGGTTTAGTATTGGCAGGAAAGGTAGGTTCCAATATGGCTGCTGAGTTGGGTGGAATGAGGCAAAAAGAGCATATCGATGCCATGGAAATAATGGGTGTCAATACTGCTGCTTATTTGGTAATGCCTAAGATTTTTGCCGCTATTTGTGTTATTCCCTTACTTACTTGTATTGCTGCATTTGTAAGTATTGGTGGTGGTTATGTAGCGACTGTTCCTACGGGATTATTAAGTTCAGATGAATATATAAGAGGAACAAGAACATTTTTCATGCCTTATAATTTGACGATGATGTTTGTTAAATCTGTCGTTTTTGCTTTTATTTTAACCTCGGTTTCTTGTTATAAAGGCTATTATGTAAAAGGAGGAAGTATCGAGTTGGGAGAAGCCAGTACACAAGCCGTTGTAATCAGTGATATTCTAATTTTAATGTCCGATTTAGTATTGGCTATTCTATTAACCTAACACTTTTCATTCTCTAATTTCTTTTACATTTTCAATTTTCAAAATATGATTACTGTTCAAAATATTTACAAATCATTCGGAGAAAAAGAAGTTCTTAAAAATGTTTCGTCTACCTTCTACCCTGGAAAAACAAACCTAATTATAGGACGTTCGGGAGCGGGAAAAACAGTATTTCTAAAAATGCTGGTTGGGCTTTTTGAACCTACTGATGGTAAAATACTTTATGGAGATAAAGATTTTTTTGCTCTTGACAAAAAGGAACTACGCGAACTGAGAATGGAAGTGGGAATGTTATTCCAAGGATCTGCTCTTTTTGACTCTCTAACTGTTGAAGAAAATGTTAGATTTCCTCTTGATATGTTTACGAATATGACTAACGGGGAAAAACTGAATCGTGTCAATGAAATTTTAGACCGTGTCAGCCTGAATAATGCAAATAGTAACTTCCCTGGTGAAATTTCGGGCGGGATGCAAAAACGTGTAGGAATAGCTAGAGCGATTGTTTTAAATCCTAAATACCTATTCTGTGATGAACCCAACTCTGGTCTTGACCCTAAAACGTCAATCGTTATTGATGAATTAATTCAAGATATTACTCGCGAAAACAACATTACGACTGTCATTAATACTCACGATATGAATTCGGTTATGGAAATAGGGGATAATATTACTTTACTCTATAATGGAAAAGTGGCTTGGCAGGGTAAAAATACTGATGTTATGGACTCTGAAAACGAATTATTACAAGATTTTATTTTTGCCTCTCCTTTCTTGCAAAAGTTAAGGAAACAAGCTTTGAATAAGTAAGTTTCTATAATAACTAATTATTTATTTCCCCTAGGCGTAAAAAATGTTCCGACAGTAACTATTGCTGATATAATAAACGAAAATAAGATAAAATATTCCATTGTGTAGTTTTTTTATTTTTTTTAAATTAATGTATGCTTCTCATCCTTTGATAACAACAATATACTCGCCCCTATCCCTCAAACGATACCATATTAATCACTAATGTGACATAGTAAAGTCAATACTACACAACAATAAACCCTTAAATACCAATAAATTACACATAAAAAAGCATATAAAACATAGAAAAAACATTAATCTTATCACAGTACTTAAAATTTAGTTTTTTGTATTCTTTTAAGGCAACTTAGCCTCTTTAACCATCAATACACTCATAAATTTTAATATACTCATTTCATCACCTATTATATACTCAATAAAAAAGCAGAATATAACTTCTATATAATTAGACATTACTATGCGATAGTTGCGTCAATAAAAAAACGCTTCTAAAGAGAATTAACTCAGGTAGAAGCGTTTACTATTCGCAATAAGTATATAAATTATGCTAAAAGCATTAAAATTACTTAATAAACATCATTTCTCTGTACTTAGGTAAAGGCCAAGAGTTATCCTCAACCAAACCTTCTAAGTTATCACATGCTGCTCTTAGTTCATCCATTAACGGTTTCACTATTTTAGCCAATTGATGTGCATCGTGAATACTATCTACTTTTTCAACTAATTCCGCTGATTTTGCTTTTAATATATTAATTTCATTAGCCACCTGATTCGCCGTTTGTACCAAGCCAGACAAATCTGTTAAGCCTGCACTTTTAGCACTATTAATACTATTCGTAACCTTAGTCAAATATTCAACCGCAGCAGGTAAAACATAATTAATCGCTAATTCTGATTGAACTTTAGCTTCGATAGATAATTTCAATATATAAGCTTCCAACATTACTTCGTGGTGTGCCAACAACTCTTTCTCTGAGAATATTCCACCACCAACAAATAAGTCTTTAGTAGATTGAGCAGCATAAACATCAAGTGCCTGTGGTGTGTCTAAGAAATTATTTAAACCTCTTTTTTCAGCCTCAGCTTTCCATTCGTCAGAATAGTTATCCCCTTCGAATCTTACATTCTCAGTATCAATGATATATTGTTTCAAAATATCAAGAATTGCTGTTTCTGTAGAAAGTCCCTCTCCTACTTTTTCTTGTACTTCTTTGTAGAAAATATCCAATTGTTGAGCCATGATAGAGTTCATCACAGTCATTGGGCCTGCACAGTTAGCAGTAGAACCTACGGCTCTAATTTCAAATTTATTTCCCGTAAATGCAAAAGGAGAAGTTCTATTTCTGTCAGTATTATCTTTTTCCAAATCAGGGATAGAAGATACCAAGTCTAATAATTCTTTAGTTGATTTAGTTTCAGATTTTCCTTTTTTCAGTTCTTCTAAAACTCTCGTCAACGTCTCTCCTAAGAATACAGAAATAATGGCTGGAGGAGCTTCGTTTGCACCTAATCGGTGATCATTAGAAACAGAAGCGATTACCCCTCTTATCAAATCGTTATGATTCGCAACTGCCTTAATGGTATTCATTAAGAAAGTTAAGAATAATAAGTTTTTGTATGGTGATCTACCTGGTCTTAATAGATTTTTACCTGTATTGGTACTCATTGACCAGTTGTTATGCTTACCTGAACCGTTAACTCCTGCAAATGGTTTTTCGTGCAACAAGACTCTTAACTTATGTCTTCGCCCTACTCTTTCCATCACATCCATTAATAATTGGTTATGATCAACAGCTACATTAATAGCTTCGAACATAGGAGCTAATTCGTATTGTCCTGGTCCTACTTCGTTATGTCTTGTACGAACAGGAATAGCTAATTTATGACACTCTGTTTCCAAATCTCTCATAAAAGCATAAACTCTTTCTGGGATAGAGCCAAAATAATGGTCATCAAGCTCTTGACCTTTAGCTGGAGCTTTTCCAATAACGGTTCTTCCTGATAACATTAAATCGGGACGAGCATTAAAGTAAGTCTCATCAATCAAAAAGTATTCTTGTTCCCAACCCAAAGTAGCAGATACTCTTGTTATTTCTTTATCAAATAATTGACAAACAGGAATTGCTGCTTTTTCTAAATATGCTTGAGAACGTAATAATGGTAATTTATAATCTAAAGATTCTCCTGAATAAGTTACAAATATAGTTGGGATACAAAGTGTTTTTCCTTCTCCTATCTCCATAATAAATGCGGGAGAAGATGGATCCCATGCGGTATAACCTCTAGCCTCGAAAGTAGATCTTAATCCACCTCCAGGAAAAGAAGAACCATCTGGCTCTTGTTGAACTAATACGTCAGCACCAAATTCCTCAATCACCTCTCCTGTTGGAGTTAATGTAAAAAAAGAATCGTGTTTTTCTGCCGTTCTACCGGTTAATGGTTGAAACCAATGTGTATAATGCGTTACACCTTTCGCCATTGCCCATTTTTGCATAGCTTCCGCTACTTGTTCGGCAACATCTCTATCTAATTTGGTACCTGCTTGGATAGCTTTTTTAACCCCCAAATAAGTTTCCTCATTTAGATGGTCACGCATAGCTGTTTCATTAAATACATTTACGCCAAAGAATTCAGAAATTGGTTGGCTTTCTGCTGTTGGTAAATCCAAATCTAAATCAGTTCGATTAAGTATGGTATCTAATGCGTTTGTTCGAGAAACATTCATTTTCAACTATATTTTAAGAGGTAAGTAAATTAATTTAGTACTTTAATTTCATTGGTAAATCGTTTTTTCTTATTTTGACTACGCAATATAGTAGAAAACGTTTTAGCAATTTTCGATTGATAAGAAATTTCAAATACACACGACAGTTATCCTTTTCTTTAAAACCGATATACAAATTTAATATTTTTTTTGAAAAATTTTTAATAAAAATGCTTTTAATTTGCCAATATTGAAATTTTAATAAGAAAACGAACACATATTTTAAATGCACACAATTAAACTCAAAATTATATTTTACAAATCTGTTCTTTTGTGCAGTATTATTCTGTTTTTTAGGATTAATGTTTTTTGTCAAAATTCAAAAATAGTTGATACTAAGGACAAAATAATTGAACAATATCTTCAATTTAGTAATTCCGAGTCCTTAGAACGAAATGATTTTGTGTTCGAAATTGAGAACTTAATCCAAAAACCAATCCCTATTCATAGACTCAATCAGTCTACTATTAAATCTTTATTCTTTATTCCTGCAAAGGACCAACTAGCTTTGCTAAAACACCTCGACAAAAATGGTACTTTTATTAGTATCTACGAATTACAAGCCGTTAGTGGATTAACGGCAGAAACGCTAGATATTCTAAAACTGATTACAAAGAATTCGCCCAACAGCAATAAAATTTCTCAAACGTTCAAAGAAGGAAGTTTTAAAAATAGTTCTTATCTATTTTCTACTTTTCCTGAAATTATTGGAATTAAGGAAAATAAATACCTTGGTAGCCCTCTACGAATTTATAATCGATTTCAATACACACTACCATCATATTATAGTGTTGGGTTCAATTTAGAACAGGATATTGGAGAGCCTATCAAAAATAATGGTATTGACCACAAAGGTTTTCATCTCTTTGTAGAAGAAATTTCACCAACTATTCATAAAATAGCACTTGGTGATTACAAAATTCGTTTTGGACAAGGGCTCATTATCAACGATGGTTTTGGGGCGACTAAGAGTTCATACCTTTCGAGCATTAAAACCAATAATAAAAAATTAACGCCTCATACGTCTTCTGCTGAATATAACTTTCAAAGAGGTATTGCCAGTCAAGTCAGTATTTCGGAATCACTCCAATTAATAAGTTTTGTTTCTTTACGACAATTAGATGCAAGCATAAAAGAGGGAGAGAACGAAAACTTTATCACCAATATCAATAGTGCCGAAACCCACCGTACAACAACTGAGATTGCTAATAAAAACAACATCAGTCGTTTCTTAACAGGAGGTAGCATTAACCACAATAGTAAAAAAGGAGATTTGGCTCTTAATGTACTGTATTCCCAAACGAACATTCCGTTTGGAGCAGAAAACATATACCAAACCAATCGGATTCAAGGTCGGCGGCAAACATTTCTGAGTTTAGATTATGATTATAGGTTTGATAATATTAATGTTTATGGAGAAGTCGCTGTTGATAAGAATATGAACAAAGCAATCTACAACGGACTTCTCATGACTTTGGGGTCTAAAGTAGATTTATATGCTCTGTATCGCAATTATGAAAATGGTTTTCATGCTGTTTGGGGTAATACGGTGCGAGAAAATAGTATTATTGGCGATGAAGAAGGCTTTTTGCTAGGGCTAACATTTAGAGCGTTCCCTAACTTACAAATTCACGGCTATATAGACCAATGGAAACATAAACATTTTAGGTTTGGAATTGATGCTCCTTCTAACGGAAATGAATGGTTGGCAAGAATGGAGTTGAATGAAAGAAAGGCATGGGGGGTAAACTTTCAAATCAGGCAAGAAAGAAAATTAGTTTCCGCTACGAATATTCAAAACATTAGAACAACTACGCCCCGCCGAAGAACCAATTATCGAATTCATTATCAAAAATTCGTCAATTCCAATTCAGAATATAGAATAAGAGGGGAGTTTAGCTCTTATAAAACAATTGATGAATCCGAATATGGATTCTTATTCTATGGAGAATATATTTGGAATAGTAGTAGGTTTCCGCTTAAACTTGCTTCCAGACTTACATATTTTAATGTTCAAGACTTTGATGCACGCATTTATGCTTTCGAACGTGATTTAAGATATATTTATCGCAATCCATTTTTTAACGGTGAAGGCATAAGATGGTATTGGATAACAAAATGGCGTATTAATCGCAATTGGTCTTTTGAAACTAAAAATAGTCTTCAATACCTGTTTTCAAAAGATGATGTCAGCAATTCAAATAGTTCGACAGGAAGCCAATGGAGAAATGACATTAGCCTCCAAATTCATTATCAATTTTGAATAATTAATATGGTTTAACAATAGCAGAATCTAAGCTATTTCCAATTACTTGGTATTGTTGATTAGAAAATCTACATCTACAATCTTCATAATTTGACATAATATTGCCCAAGTCAGGGTCATAATATTGCCCTCTGCTATCTCTTTCCGAATTAGTGAATCTACAAGGTGTCATTTCATCACTGTAATATGTTTTGGGGTCATCTCCTTCTACAAAATTGTCCGCTTCAGTATCACATAATTTATCCCCACTCACTTCGCAAATTACATCACCACCAACATTCATATCTGTTCGAGAAAAGACTTCGTCTCCATCTCCAAAAGTGTTCATCAGCCCCAAATAATGTCCTATTTGATGTGCCAAATCTCTTTCATTACAAACAGCATTCCTTACCAAAAGTATTCCTCCTGTATCTTGTTTTACACCATCAAACGAACCATATCCACATGGATCTAAACTTAAATTTTGCTCTTTGATATAAAAAACATTTAAACGAGCGGGTACACGATGCTGGTCTAACAATTCTTCCCAATGCTCTTGCACACGAATGGTGTCAAATTGCCAATTCGGCACATAATTTAATTTGCACATATTGAATGTCAAACAACCTGGTGCTGTAATTTCATTCATCTTTATAAAAAACGAATCTACCACTAAACGTAAAGAATCCGTCAAAACTGTTGCCGAAGAATCGTCTTCTACGACATGAAAAACAACGGAAATATTTCTATTAAGACATGGAGTTACTCTATTTGTATTTTGAGATAATTCTTGAGCTGAAAGGCTACCAAAAAGAACTAAAAACAATAAAATAAAATTCAAATTTTTCATATATTTTTTATTAGTTTTCTAATATTTAGAAATTTTAAATTCCCAAAAAAGAAAATATCGTATTTACAATTTTAACTACTTTAATTCAAAAAAACACATTACTAATCGATATAATATAAATGTGTCATGCAAACGATTAGAAAAGTAGAACATTTTACAAACATACAAGTATTAAGTTATGAATACAAAATAACATAATGTATATTTGTTTGGATTAATGTACGAAATATAATAGAATGATTCGATATTTTTTCTTTTTTGTTGCCTTGA